>NZ_JBHYGG010000108.1:0-11864 GCF_051859125.1 Gemmata sp. | reverse complement strand
CCCTCATCTGCCTGAGAATCTTAGAGCCCTAAACTTCATTCTTTCCGAACGCTCTTATGGGCTCCGATTGCGGCACCCGGGTCGGACTAACCCAAAGCTCGCTCCCGCACCAAAGTTGTCACCACGAGAGGAACTCCAACCGCGCCGTTCCGCTCAGACCACGCCGCGGATCGGTGTGCCGGGGGAGAGGGGCACGGGCCGGCCCGACAGGTCGAGGACGTTCTGGGCCGGGTCGATCCCGAGCCAGTGGTAGATGGTCGCGAGGAAGTCGAACGGGTCGTGCTTGAACCCGACCGGGGCCGCCCCGCGCTTGTCGGTGGCACCGATCACGTTGCCGCGGTCCAGCCCGCCGCCGGACACGAGGACCGACATCGCGCCCGGCCAGTGGTCCCGGCCGACGCTCCCGTTTACGTTCTCCAGCCGCGGGGTCCGGCCGAACTCGCCCGTGACGACCAGCAGCGTCTTCTCGTCGAGGCCGCGCGCGTACAGGTCTTCGATCATGTTGGCGACGCAGGCGTCGAACCAGGGGAGCCGCAGTCGCAGGGCGTGGTCCATGTTCCAGTTGACCGCGTGGTCGTCCCAGTTGTGTGAGTTCCCACCGGGCTTGCCCCGGTTGCTCGAGTGCTGCCCCTGGACGTACACGTTCACCAGGCGGACCCCGGCCTCGACCAGGCGGAGCGCGAGCAGCCCGCGTTCGAACTCGATCGCGGCGTACCGGTCCCGGACCTTCGGGTCTTCCTTGCCGAGATCGAACGCCGCGGCCGCGCGCCCGCTCGTGAGCACCTCGAACGCCTGGCGGCGGAACTCGTCCGCGGTTCCGAACGCGTCGGACGCGTCGAGGCGGGTCCGCGTCGTGTCGAACGCGGCGAGCAGCGACTTGCGGTCGGCGAACCGGTCCGCGGGGACCGTGACGCGGGAACTTTCGAGGCGGTCCTGCGGGACCTCGTACCGGCCGCCGAGGAACCCGGCCCCGCGCCACGGGGTCGACGCCGCGAACCCGCCGAGGTTGACCGAGACCGGCACCCCGTCGCGCAGCACCCCGAGGGACCGGTTCACCGCGCACTCGTAAGCGGGGTACTTCGCCGGCCCGTTCCCGGCGACCGACGCGCCGTACCCGGTGCAGAGCCGCCGCGTCCCGAACCCGTGGTCCGCCTCGTCGTGGGCGAGGGACCGCACGATGGTGAACTTGTCGGCGAGGCGGGCGTGCCGCGGGAGCAACTCGCAGACCTCCACGCCCGGGACGTTCGTCTTCGTCGGCGCGTACAGGCTCCGGCAGTCGCTTGGGGCCCCGGGCTTGAGGTCGTACGTCTCGAGGTGGCTCGGACCGCCGTGTACCCAGAGCACGATCACGGACCGGTCGTCGGCCGCGGACCGCGGGCCCGCGGCCCGGAGGCGGAACAGTTCCGCGAGGGACACGTTCCCCAGGCCGATCGCCCCGGCCTTCAGGAACGACCGGCGGCTCGGCCCGGCGGGGGTGCCGACGCTCATCATCGTCTCGTCTCCGAGTGTGGGTACGGGTCCGCCCAAGGTTTCGGGCGGGCCGCCGGGGCCGTCACTTCGTGCGCAGCTCGAACCGGAGTTCGTTCGCGGCCCCTGGGGCGACGTCGGCGCTGAGTTCCGTGTTCCGGTTGTAGCGGGCCGGGACGTAGTTCTCCGCGAGGGGCCCGCCCGACGGCCCGATCGCGGCCTTGAACTTCGCGGGGCGTGTGGCGCGGATCCGAACGAGCTTCGGCCCCGGACTCACCTGGAGTTCGAACCGCCCGTCCGCGACGGTTCCGGCGTCGGAACCGTTCGCACCTGGGGTCGCGGGGTCGAAGACGATCTCGCCCCGCTCCACCGGCGTGCCGTCGAGTGTCACCGTGCCGCGGACGGTGACCGGGCGGCTCCCGGCGTCGGGACACCCGACGGCGAGCGCGGCGAGGGCGGCGATACCGAGCGTTCGTGTGAGCGTGGCGGGCGTGCGGTGTTCGGTCACGGGAGTGGCACCGCCTCCCCACCGCTCCGGCTCCCGGCCGCCTTGTAGGCTTGCGCGTCAACGCCGTTCGCGATGAATCGCACGGAGCCGTCGGCGAGGACCGCGTTCACCCCTCCGGCGTGGGAGCTGCGGGCGTAGAGGGCGTTGTCTGTCGCGGGTGACGACGACGCAGCCGCCGGCGCTTGTAAGGTGCTAATGCCTTGATAAGTGAGCTTGTCACCGACCGTGGTGTTCGGCGGTTGCCCCGTGCTGAACCACATGTTCCCGTCCCAGGTGTTGCAGTACCGCCCGCGGATGTCGTTCGTCGAGGCCGTGTCGGGGACCACGAGCCCTTCCGCCAGCGCCAGGGTGTTGCTCGTGCCGTCCTGGATGCCGGTGAGCCGGACCTTCGACCGCACGAAGAACAGCCCGGTCGGGTCGGTCGTGCCGTTCCCGTAGGTGCCGTCGCCCGCGCAGGCCAGGTAGTTCGCGTGCTGGCCCTGGTCCCCGCTGAACCCGCCGTAAGAGGACTGATCGAGCGTCTTGGTCTTCGGGCTGTTCGGGTCCGACGGGCACAGGAGGACCGGCACGATCGAGCCCCGAGCACCGGAGACGATCGCGCCGAGCGTGCCGTTCGCTTCCCCCTTGAGGGACTCGAACTGGGCGTACAGCGCTTGCTGTTCGAGGTACGGGAGGAGCGGGTGGACCCAGCACGCCCGCGGCCAGTTGTAGGGCGCGGTCTGGTCGGTCGCGAGGTCGTTGAACTGGCCGGGCGGCAGGTGGCCGAGGGCCGACTCGTGGGCGTGGACGGCGACGCCGAGTTGCTTCAGGTTGTTCTGGCACTTGGCCCTCGCCGCGGCCTCGCGGACCTTCTGCACCGCAGGGAGCAATAGGCCGATCAGGACGGCGATGATCGCGATCACCACGAGAAGCTCGATGAGGGTGAACCCTCGGGAACGCTTGAAATCACGGGGAAGCATGTCGTTCACCTCGACGGACGGGTATCGATGGGACCGGAACAACCTGGAGACAACGTGCTATTTCGAGGCGGATACGCTGCCGAGTTCCTTCGGGGTCAGGGCGCGGTCGAACACCGTCGTGCGGCCGATCAGCCCGCGGAAGTAGTACGCGTGCAGGTACCACTGCTCCGCCCCGAAGATCAGCTCGACCCCGCCGCCCTCGGTTCCGTCCTTCGCCACCTCGTGCGCCTTCGTCACCGCGTCGGCGACGAGCGCGCCGTCCACGTACACCCGCACCCGGCACTTGTTGCCGGCCGCGCGCTCGCCGGTGACCGCGAGTTGGTACCACTTCCCTGCCTCGAGTTTCGCGCCTTCAGTAGGGATGACGTCGTTCGGCGTGACGGCGGCCACGAGCCCGTAGGGGGCCTTCTCGCCGGTGAGGCGGAGGATGCCGAACCGGTGCCCGAATCCGACCACGTGCGCCTGCTCCCGGTGCTCACCACGGCCCATTTCGGCAGCCGGCTTTACGTTCGTGACGAGCGTATACGCGCCCGTCTCCTTTCGCCGGGCGTCGAAGTCCGGAGTTGTTGCCGCGAACGGCAGCGCCTTCTTGTGCGGCTCCTTGTACCCGCCGCCCGGGTGCTCGAAGTACTGCCCCGCGAGCCACCCGCCCCGGACCCAGTCCCGGCGAGCAGGCGGGTTGTCGGCGAACCTCAGCGCCGGCCGGCCCTCGTCCGTCACCCAGTCAACGTTCGCCAACTCGAGTGGTCCAGTGGTGCGGCCCGCGTGGTTGTAGACGTGGTGGCCCTTTCCCTCGAGCATCCGGTAGTCGGCCAGCACCCCCGGCGGGACCGGGTCGGTCTTGGGAGCCGTCGCGTTCGCGGCCGGGAGGACTCCTCCGGGCAGGGCGGCACCGGGCTCCAGCTTCGTGAACGACAGGTCGGTGACTAACACGTCCCCGGTGCCGGCGTTCCCGAGTACGACACCGACACCGGCCGCGTCCTCCGGCACGGTCGTCGCCCAGGCGGTCGTCCGCCAGTCGAAGGAGCCGCTCCCGATGAAGTGGGTCTCCGAACGGAGAACCTTTCCGGTCTTGTCTTTGACGTGGAGCTCGACCCGCCCGCCCGGCCCGATGGCGGTGTCGGACTTGCACCGGGCCGACACGACGTAGGTTCCGGCGGCGAGTGGGTCGGGAACACGGAGGTCGGCCGCGGCCCAGGCGGTCGGCCCGAGCTTCATCGCGAACCCGCTGCCCACACCGGGCACCCTCTCCAGTTCGTACTTGGGCCTCTGATTGTGCCCACTGAGGAACGGCCGGCGGCCCATCTGCCACGGCTCACTCGTTGGGACGAACTTCGAGAAGGTGACCTTCGGCCACTCGTCGGCGAAGATGAAGTGCCGGTTCGGGTCGATCGTCCCGCCGCCCGTGTCGGCGAGTGCGGACGCCGTGAACATCGCCTCGGCCTCGGCGGCGGGGTACCCGGTGTACCGGTACCTGGCCCGGACCTTCGTCCCGGCCTTCAGCGTGTCCTGCGGGTAGGCGATGCCGGTGTCGTAGAACGCCGCGCACACGGACGTCTCGGCCCTGCGGGTCGCCGTGTCGGGGAGGGTGTACTCGACGGCGGGGGAGACCACCAGTTTCTCGGCGTACCGCCCGTACCACACCCTGGCCCCACCGGTTGTCATGTCGAGGCCGCGGATCACGCCCGGGTCCTGCGGCGTCACCGGTCGGCGGACGACTCGCCCGTCCGCCGACCGGACCATCAGGTACTGCCAGCCGAACGGGTCGAGCGGCGTGTGGTGCTCGAAATCGAACCCGTACTTGAAGTGGAACGGGTCGCCGGCCGAAACCTCGAGTTCCGAGTCCACGTCGTAAGTGTAAGTCTGGCGCCGGGGATCGAAACCAACCTCCATTGTGAACCGTTGCTCGAACCGGCCCTTGACGTTCTTCGCCGACCACTTCGCGGTGAGCGTCTTGCCGCCGCCCGAGAACACGGCGTCGGCCGCCTTGGCCGCTCCGTCGGGGAACGCGCCTTGGTTCGAGGTCTCCCAGTGCCCGGTCCAGGACAGTTGGGGCTTGTAGCCCGGCCGCAGTTTGGCGTTGTTTAACGTCCCAGCTGTCGTCGCGAGGAGGACGGGTTCATCCCCGTCGAACACCCAGTCCCGCCCGCCGACCCATTTCCGGACCGAGAAGTTGGGGACGTGTTCGGGCGACGGCTTGGCCGCCGGAGGAGGCGAGAGCGAGCGGACCGAAACCCCCGAGAACGAGACCTTGGCCCGGCTGGACGCACCGAGGCCGACCGCGCCCTTGGCGAGGGGGGAAGGGTCGTCGCGGTACCGGATCTTCTCCTTCTCATCGACCACGACACTGATGACGTTGCCATGGGCGGCGACCCGGACCGCGAACGGCTTGTTCAGTTCGACCGGGCACGGGACCGACCTCAGGTACCCGCCGTCCGGGTACTTGACCAGCGTCACCTCCTGGAGCGCGTGCGAGAACTGGACGCGGTAGCCGGCCTCCGGTGACCCGCGGACGAGCACGCCCGCCTCGAAGCCCCGGTCCGAGTACGTCGGGTCCGGCCACACGGACCACGACTCGCCGAAGAAGTTGAACGCCTGGGCCTTTCCCGTGACTACGACCGTGGCCGCCACCTCAACGTCCGCACTGAGTTCGGGTGCCGTGAGGAAGGCCCAGTTGTCGGCGGACGGGGCGAGTTCGACCTTGTCCGCCGTCACCGCGGCCGGCTTGGCCGCGGCCGGCACCGGCTTCCACCCCCTCAGGTCGACCTTTTCCTGGGGCACTTCGGCGGCGGTGAGGCACAAGAACAGGAGGGCGATCACGGGCGGCTCCACGGGGCAAAGTGGCAACTGGTGTGATTCGGAGCGTCACTTCTGGAGTGCAGGATCATCATTCTCGGGGACGGTGGTGCGAACAATCCTGGAATCGGCAAACCGAGTCCGCATTTCGGTTCGACGGCCCGCGGAGTTGCCCCTCGTGGTACATTGACGGGGTCCGAGATAGGAACCGCCGCCCCATGCGCCGCCCACGTGTCGCCCTGTTCGTCGAAACGTCTCGCGAGTACGGCCGCCGGGTTCTCGCGGGCGTGACGCACTACATCAGTGAGCACGGGCCGTGGTCGGTCTACTTTCGCCCCCAGGGGTTGGGCGATCCGCCGCCCCGCTGGCTGAACGGTTGGGAGGGGGACGGCATTTTGGTGCGCACCGACAACCCCGAGTTCGGCAGGCTCGTCGCCGCGTCAGGGGTGCCCGCGGTCGACCTCCGCCTCGGCACGCTGGGTCCGGAGCTGCCGGCGGTCGGGGTGGACAGTTTCGCGGTCGCCGAGATCGGGGCGCGCCACCTGCTCGACCAGGGGTTCCGGCGGTTCGCCTTCTGCGGCCTGCAGGCGGGGGAGAACCTTTGGGCCGATGTCCGCCGGGCGCGGTTCGCGGCGGTCGTCACGGCCGCCGGGCACGCGTGCGACCACTTCCCGGTCCCGGGCCGCCCCCCCGTTCACTCGTGGGACGACGAACAGGTCGAACTCGGCTCCTGGCTCGCCGGGCTGGCGAAGCCGGTCGGCGTGATGGCGTGCTACGACGACCGCGGGCACCAGGTCCTCGACGCGTGCCGGGCGGCGGGGGTCCGCGTCCCGGACGAGGTCGCCGTCGTGGGCGTCGACAACGACGCGTTCCTGTGCGGCCTGTCGCACCCGCCGCTGACCAGCATCGACGTCGGCGCGGAGCGGGTCGGGTACGAGGCGGCCGCGCTCCTGGCCCGGATGATGGCCGGGGAGCGCCGGCCGGGGCGGCCGCTCATGCTCCCGCCACTAGGCCTGGTGGCCCGCCAGTCCTCGGACGTCCTCGCGGTCGACGACCCGGAACTCGTCGCCCTGATCCGGTACATCCGCGCGCACGCCTGCGACGGCGCCCGGGTCGCGGACGCCGTCGCCGCGTCCGAGGAGTCGTACAGTTCCCTCAAGAAGCGGTTCAAGGCGCTGCTCGGGCGGACCCCGAAGCAGGAGATCGTCCGGGTGCAGGTCGAGCGGGCGAGGGCCCTCCTCGCGACCACCGACCTGGCGGTCGCGGACGTCGCCTCCCGTTGCGGGTTCGCGTCGCCGAAGCGGCTGTTCGAGGTCTTCGCGGCGCACGGCGGCGTGACGCCGGGCGAGTACCGCCGCCGGTCCAGGCGACCGTTCTGAGTGCCCTCTCCCGGACCGCACCGCACTTCACGCGAAGCACAACTGCCGCCGGAAATCGGTAGATAATTCGGGTTCTCCCGCAAAGTTGGTGAAGTGCATTGGTTAGAATGAGGGTATAATTGTGCCCGTCGTCGCGTCCGTTGGCAGGAATGGCCACCACATCTGGCTCCGACCCCCTCGAGTGCCCCGACCCCTGGTTCACGGACCTCTGCATCGAGGCCGACGCCGTAACGGTCCACGTCAAACCGACCGCAACGGGCTCATCGGGGACTGCGCACGTGAGCTAGTCCTACAGCCGTAGTTAATCGGGTGGCTTCGCGCCACGTTTTCGGTAGTGGCATTCCCTCGCCCGGTGTTGGTGTCGCCGCCGCCACTCCGACCACGCCAACACCTGCTCGGCCGGGGTGAGCCGGTCCCACACCACCCGCAGGACCAGCTTGCGGACCTCCGGCACGGTCAGCGGGATCAGCTCCGCGCCCCCTTTTTTCGCCCGCCCGGCTTCGCGGCCTGCGACCGGATCACCGCTACCACCGCCAGGGCGAACAGGCTCAGGGTGACGTGCCGGTACCACCCGACCCACGACCAGACCTCGTACTCGTCGAGCCCGCAGTCGCCCTTGGCCAACCCGAACAGGTCCTCGATCGCCCAGCGCGCCCCCGCCACGCGGACCAAGTCCGACAGCGTCGTTGCGGGCGGGCCGCCACAGGCGAAGTACGCCACCTCGGTCGGATCCGACACACTCCGCCGGATCAACACCCACCGCGAGTACTCGTCCGGGTCGGGCGAATTCGTCCGGAGCACCACCCAGTCATACAGCCGCGGTCCATTCGACCCCTCCCCGCAGCTCCGCCGCTGCCAGGCGTCGGCGGGCACCTCGGCCAGCCACGCCTTCGCCCGCACCCGTCGGAACCCGGAGAACGCCGCGAAGTCCGACCGCACCCCGGCCACGTACCCCAGACCGTGCTTCTCGACGGCGGCGCGGAAGTGGTAATCGGACCCGTACACCGCATCGGCCGTTCCCCACCGCGCCGGCACCCCGGCCGCCAGAGCCCGGTCGATCATCCGCCGCGCCAGCACCAGTTCGGTGGCGAACGCGACCGCCTTCGGAACCCCGGCTTCCTCGCGCCGGTCGGCGTCGCCGGCCCACTCCCTCGGCACGTACAGTCCCCGGTCGAGCAACGCGCGCCCCGTCCGGGTTGCGTACCCGAGGAAGACGCCGACCTGACAGTTCTCGATCCGCCCCGCGGTCCCGCTGTACTGCCGCGCCACGCCGACCGACTTGGTCCCCTTCTTCAGGAACCCCGTCTGGTCCACGATCAGCACGCCGTCGGCACCGCCCAGGGACTCGGCCCCGTACCCGAGCAGGTCGTCCCGGACCCCGTCTGCCTCCCAGTCGGCCCGGGCCAGCAGGTGCGGCACGCCGTCGGGCGTCGGGTCGCCGAGGTGCTCGGCCAACTGCCACCCGTTCTTCCGCTCGGCGCCGCTCAACAGACCGCGGGGATACCCGACGGCGCGTTGCCGGGGCTCACGGCGGGCGAAGCGTCGCCCGATCCGTTCACCCACGGTGTCGAGCTCGTTAGCCCAGCCCACCACCCGCCGTGCCGTCGGTCGTCCTGACATCGCTCGCCCCCGCTATAACTCCTGATAGGGGCGATTGTAGCAACTACGGCTGTAGGACTAACACTCGACGGGAGGAGTGTGGAAGGTAAAGCGATCGCCCTGCCCGGTGCGGGGCCACCACTTTCGCATTTGACGGGAGGTGTTTCGCGGGAACGGGCGTCGAATTCGAAC
Source organism: Gemmata sp. (assembly GCF_051859125.1). Taxonomy (NCBI): domain Bacteria; kingdom Pseudomonadati; phylum Planctomycetota; class Planctomycetia; order Gemmatales; family Gemmataceae; genus Gemmata; species Gemmata sp. Next base: position 2,964 of record NZ_JBHYGG010000108.1, on the reverse strand, counting down.
GCGGCCCGAGCCGCACCCCGCCCCTCGCCCGGGATCAACAGCTCGTTACCCCACAAGGCGGAAGTGACCGCCGGGCCGGGCCCGCTACTCCTTCTTCGCCGGAACCCGGTCGAGCTCCAGCAGGACACGGCCGTCCTTCGGCTCCGTCCCGAAGGCGTCGGGCCGCGGTTGGCCGTTCGGGGCCCAGCAGATTTCCAGCGTGTCGCCCGTCAGCTTGTACACACACCCCCAGGGTGGTGAACGGGTACTTCACGTCCTGGCCCAGCCCGAACGTCCCCACGTCGATCCGCCGCGGAGTCGCCTTCTCGTCCAGCCGGTACGGGATGCGGACCTTCGCCACGCCCGGCTTCGGGGCCGGCCACTCTAGGTGCTCGGCGGTGAAGGTCCACTCCGCTGGGAAGTCATTCCCCGTCAGGTAGTCCGCCAGTTCCTTGCCGGCCAGGCGGACGCCGTCCATCCTGAACGCCGCCAGCTTCCATTTCCCGGCGATCAGCTTGGGGTCACCGGCCGGCTCTCCCTTCTGGGGAACGGCCCCCTTCGGTCGAATCCCCTTGTTCTCCTGACCCGGCGAGCTGCCGGGGGCGTCCGCCGCACGGAGCTGCAGGACCGCCAGGGCACCTCCGGTGCAGGTGGCGAGTGCCAGCAGCACCGTTGCCGTCACGCGGGCGAGTTTGGTTAGCAAAATGGTTCTCAGCACTCCTTCGGTCAGGGCGATGGTCGTGGTCGAGATGGCACCCGTCGTTCCCGCCCGCCCGGCGGCCATCAGCCCCGCCGCCCGGATCGTCGCGGCTACCAGCGGTGGGGGCGCACCGGCGGCGGCGGTCGGCAGGCTCGCCCCCACCGCCCCGCCGGTCACCGACAGCCCGTGCCGGGCCAACCGGCTCGCCAGCATCCCCCGGGCCCTCGCCAGCCGGCTGCCGACCGTGCCCTCCGGCACGCCGAGCTCCCGCGCCGCCTCCGCGCGGGTCCGCCCCTCCAGGTCGCACAGCACGACGACCGCCCGGTACGGGTCCGGCAGGCGGGCCAACTCCGCGTCCAGGAGAGGCGTCCAGTCGTTCGGCGGAACCGGCTCCGCGGCCGCCGGTTCGGGGAGGTTGGCCACCTGCCGCTCCCGGCGCGCCCGCCTCACGGCCGTCGCCCGCGCCTTGCGGGCGGTCTGGCGGGCCACCCCGTAGAGCCAGTTCCCGACCCGCTCCGGGGGCACCACCGCCGCGGCCCGGCGGACGAGGACGAGGACGAGGACGAGGAAGGTCGGCTGGAACGCGTCCTCGGCGCCCTGCGGCCGGCGGAGGGTGCGGCAGCAGACGCCCCAGACCATCGGGGCGTGCCGCCGGATCAGGGCGGCCAGCGCCGCCCCCTCCCGGTCGGCGACGAAGCGCTCCAGCAGTTGGCCGTCGATCAGGTCCGTCCCGTCGGCTAAATACCTCCCACCAAATGGCGAAGTGATACGCAGACAATTTCGGTCATCACTTGGCCGTACTGCACTCCGCGTAGAGCTCAACGGGCGTTGAAGGAGGGCGTCCGCGACGGCCTCGCTCGCGGAGGGGCTACGAGGCGCGGTCACGGAGCCACAGGTTGTTGCCGAACCGCGACTGGAGTTTCTTCTTGGTCCCGGGCGGGAGGGGGCCGAACGAATCGAGCAGCAACTCAGTGAGCTTGGCGAAGGTGGGACTGGCGAGCAGCGCGTCGGTGTCCGCTTCGGTCACGGCGGTCACGTCGAGGCGGAGCGAGCGCAGGTTCACGAGGTGCGGGCACGCGATCACATCGGCCAGCGGCCCGCGCACCCCGAACGTCAACTCCGTGAGCTTCGAGAGGCGCGGGTCGGCGAGGAACTCCGCCGCGCCGAACCGCTCGGCGGCCCCGGCCCCGACTCCGAGCGCGGTCAGGGCCGGGAGCCGCGGGCTGCTCAGGAGCGCGAGCACGCCGGCGGCGGTGAACCGGGCTTTCGTGGACTCCCGCGGGCTCGCGGTCGTGACGGCGAACTTCCGCAGCCGTGCGGTGCCGGCGGTCCGGGCGAACGCCTTCAGGCCCGCGTCGCTGATCTTGGCCTCACCGAACTCGAACGCGGTGATGTGGGCGAGGTGCGGGGAGGTGCCGAACGCCTCGAACGCCGCGTCGCCGACGGCGGGGCACTCCATCCGGGAGACCCACCGGAGCGCCGGCGACCCGGGCAACTCGCCGACCCGCCGCGCCGGGGTGTAGAAGGACAGGGTTTCCAGCCCCACCGCCGCGAGCGCGTCCGGGAAGACCTGCTGATACTTCGCTTGGAGGAACTTCGCGGCCTCAACAATGAGTTCCTTGAGCAGCCCGCGCTCGAACAGCCCGTCGTAATGGGAGCGGTCGTCGGTCCAGTTCGCGTCGTCCGAGATCTGGTGGACGAAGGCGGCGAGCGGGGCGAGCCACGCCCCGTGGTGCTCGTTGGCGAGCTTCTTCGCGCTGCCTTCGAGCTTTGTTCGCTTCTTGTCGCCTTTCGGCAACCGTGCGGCCTCGACCTGGAGGCGGATGAACTCGGCGCGGGCTCGGTCGTGCGCGTCGCCGTGCTCTTGGAGCCAGTCGGCGAACACGAGGCGCGGCGTGTCCTCGTCGGGGTTCTCGATGATCGCGCCCATCAGCGCACGGCGCTCGTCCACGGGAGCCCCTCCTGTCGGCCCGCACCTCCGGCGGCAGAGAGTCTGATGATAACCGGCGTCGCCTCCCCGTGCAGGGCCGACCCGTGACAAGTACTCGCCTGACCTCGGTTGAACGCCAGGACTTGCTCGACCATTACCGCTACCCGGTCGATCCCTACGTCCGGCTGCGTGCCCACACCCGCAATCACCGGTGCCAGACCATGGGCGAACTCCTGGACCTCGCGTTCGACTGGTTCGCGACCCGCACCCACTTCCGGGTCGAAACCGGCGTGTATTAAGCAGTAGTTTCCAGGATTCTGTGAGGGGTCAGGCGAGCAGTTTGCTTGGGTTGTCA
>NZ_JBHYGG010000107.1:0-12080 GCF_051859125.1 Gemmata sp. | reverse complement strand
CCCCGTTCCTACGGGGAGAGGTCGCGACCCGGCTCTGCGGGTCGCGGGTGAGGGGACATCACCTGTACTGTGCATCGATCACGTTGCCCCCGCTCGCCGAATCGCCGGTCACCCGCCGGCGAGCCGCATCGCGGTCATGTAGTTCTCGATCGCGATCATCCGCTCCGTGCGCTCGGTGCGGCCCGCCGGCGGCTCGGCCTCGTCGGCCGCGGCGGGGGGCGGGGCCGGCACCGCGGGCTCGGGCACCCGCTTGCCGACCTCGCTCAGCAGCGTCCCGGCCCAGCGGAAGATGTTGTTGTCCTCCACCTGCGCCCGCATCCGCCGCATCCGCCGCTCCTGCTCCTCGGCCGGCATCGTCAGCGCGAGGTGCAGGCCGTTCGCGAGGTCGTCCGCGTCGAACGGGTTCACCAGCACCGCGTCGGGCAGCTCCTTCGACGCGCCGGTGAACCGCGACAGCACCAGCACCCCGCGGTCGTCGTCCCGGGCCGCGACGAACTCCTTCGCGACCAGGTTCATGCCGTCGTGCAGCGAGCTGACCACGCACCCGGTCGCCATCCGGTACAGCACCGTCACGTCCCCGGGGGTGTGGTGCTCGTTGAGGAACACCACCGGCTTCCACCGGTCCGTGCCGTGCCGCCAGTTCACCTTCTCGGCGAGGCCCTGCACCTCGTCGGCCAGGTCGCGGTACGCGGGCAGGTGGGTCCGGCTCGGCGCGCCGATCTGGAGGAAGTGGAACTTCTCCTTCAGCTCCGGGCGCAGCTCCAGGAGCCGGTCCACGGCCCGGAGCCGCTCCGGGATGCCCTTGGTGTAGTCGACCCGGTCCACGCCCACGAGCAGCGGCCGGTCCGCGAGCCGGTACTTCTTCCGCACCGCGACCGCCCTGCGGCCCCAGTCGTCGCCCAGGTACTCCTTGGCGAGCCCCGGGTCCACGCTGATCGGGAACGGCCGCACCGAGGTCTCGTGCCCGGAGCGGCTCACGGTGAACTGGTCCCGGTCGAACCGGCACTCCAGCGCGCGGTCCACGGTCTCGAAGAAGTTGTTGCAGTGGTACTGCGTCTGGAACCCGAGGAGGTCGTTGCCGAGCATCCCGTCGAGCAGCTCCTTGGCCCACGGGCACACGAGGAACGTCTCCGGGTTGGGCCACGGGATGTGCCAGAACTGCGCGACGACGAGGTCCGGGCGGGCCGCCTTGAGGAGCCGCGGGAGCAGGGCGAAGTGGTAGTCCTGCACGAACACGAGGCCGGGGCCGCCCTCCGCTTCCTGGAGCACGGCCGCGGCGAACGTCTCGTTCACCCGGCGGTACGCCTCCCAGTCCGAGAGGTCGAACACGGGCCGCTGGTACACCTGGTGGCACAGGGGCCACAGGGTGCTGTTGGAGAACCCGTAGTAGTACCCCTCCTCGTCCGCCCGGTCGAGCCACAACCGGCGGAGCGTGTACCGCGGGTCGTCCGGGGGCACCCCGACGCGACCGTGCGCGTCGGCCGCCTCCGCGTCCGCGTCGCCGGACCCGTGCGCGACCCAGGTGCCGCCGCACGCCTGCATCACCGGGTCGAGCGCCGCGGTGAGCCCGCCCGCCGGGCGGACCCACTCGACCTCGCCGTCGCGGTACCGGTGGATGTACGGCTCGCGGTTGGCGACCACGATCAACTTGGCCCCGCCGAGCCGCGTCCGTGCGACCGTTTCCAGGCGCTCTTTGCTCCAGCTCATCAATCCCTCGGGGAATGGGAAGGGGCGACGGACGGCCGCACGGAAATGCGCGTCCGCGGGCACCACAGTTGCAGCGGGTCAGTCAAAAGCAAACACGGTGCCGCGCGCGTTCCGGGCTCTCGCCCTGTGGGCCGACGGCGGTGTGGTACAACAGGGGTGCCGCATGGCGGGCACCCCTGCGTCCCGCAAAGTGTTTCGCGGGCCTCAGGTTGCGATCGCGGCTACAATTGAGCGGAATCTCGGGTGTGGGCGAGTCCGGCCGCCGGGGGCGACTGTGCGGAGCCCGAGACCGTTGGATTTACTCCGGCCGGGACCGGCGAATCCCGGGACTGCGTGTCCAATCGCTGGACAGGTGGTTCAGTCGCTGGACAGGATCAAGGGGCACCGGGCGATGACGAACCAAACGGTAACGCGGGTGGCGGCCCCGATCGCCGCGCTCAGCGCGCTGCTGCTCGTCCTGTCGGTGGTCGCGGCGTGGTACGTGTGGGACATGCAGGAGCGGGCCAGCGGGCCGATCGCGTCGAGCGTGGCCAGCGTGACCGCGGCGCAGGAACTGGAGATCAGCATCCGCGAGGTGTCGCACCAGTTCAACCGGTACCTCATCATGCTGGACCGGAAGCACCTGGAGCCGGTGCCGCGGCTCAAGGCCCGGACCGCGGCGGCCCTGGCCAACGCCGAGGCGTCGAGCACGAGCCCGGCCGAGGAGGCGCTGATGCGGCGCACCCGCCAGGGGTACGAGCGGTTCTTCGCCGAGTACGAGCGGCTCCTGGCCCACCCCCCGCGGGAGGGCATGTACTCCGAGATCATCAAGCTCACCGACACGGTCCTGACCCCCGAGATCGTGGAACCGGCCCACGAGTACCTGCGGCTCAACGAAGGGAGCCTGACCCAGGCCAGCGACACGAACCAGCAGCTCGCCCGCCGGCTCGTGTTCGGCATGGTCGCCGTCGGCCTGTTCGGGTCCGCGGGCGGGCTCCTCGGCGGGTGGGTGATCGCGGCGACGGTGCGGCGGAACATCGCCCGGACCGAGGCCCGGCTGCTGATGACGGCCGAGGAGCTGGACCGGGCCGCGCGGCGCCAGGGGCTGCTGGGCGGGGGCGACCCGGCCGACCCGCTCGACCGGGTGAGCGTGAGCGTGTCGGCGGTCATCGAGCGGCTCCGGGAGACCGAGCGGGCCGCGCTGCGGGCCGAGCAGCTCGCGTGGGTCGGGCAGATGGCCGCGGGCATCGCCCACGAGATCCGCAACCCGCTCATGGCCATCAAGCTGCTGGTGCAGGCCGGGGCCGAGCGGCCCGGCGGCCCGGCCCTGCGGCCCCGCGACTTCGGGGTGCTCGACGAGGAGATCTGCCGGCTCGAGCAGATCGTCTCCGGGTTCCTCGACTTCGCCCGCCCGCCCCGGCCCAACCCGCGGCAGTTCGACGCCCTCGAGTCCGTGGCCCAGGCGCTCGACGGGGTCCAGCCCCGGGCCGAGCTCCAGGGCGTGTCGCTCGAACTCGACCGCACCGGCGGCCCGGTCGTCGTGTCCGCCGACCCGAACCAGCTCCGCCAGGTGTTCCTGAACCTGCTCATCAACGCCCTCGACGCGCAGCCCAGGGGCGGGTCGATCCGGCTGGCGGTCCGCGCGGACCGGTCGGCCGTGGTGCTGACCGTGGCCGACGCCGGGCCGGGGATCGCCCCGGGCGTGGCCGACCGGATCTTCGAGCCGTTCGTCAGCACCAAGGAGTCCGGCCTGGGGCTCGGGCTGTCCATCTGCCGGCGGATCGCCGAGGCCCACGGCGGGACCCTCAGCGCCGGCGACCGGCCCGGGGGCGGGGCCGTGTTCACCCTCCGCATCCCGACCGGCGGGGCCGCCCTGTCGGCGTAGCCCCCGCGACAGGCCCGCCCGATTCCGAAGTGCCGCCACCCGCGGCCCACCCCCGTTGCCACACCCCGCGGTGCCGCGTGCCCAAGCTGCTCATCATCGACGACGAGGCCAACGTCCTGTACTCGCTCCAGACCGGTCTGGAGACCGACGACCTGGCCGTGGTCACCGCCAAGACCGGGAAGCGGGGGCTCGGGCTCGTCCCCAAAGAGGAGCCCGACGTCGTCATCGTGGACGTGCGGCTCCCGGACATGTCCGGCCTGGAGCTGTTCGAGCGGATCAAGGAGGTCGCCCCGAAGGTGCCGGTCGTCATCATCACCGCGTTCGCCGCGACCGACACGGCCATCGAGGCGATGAAGCGGGGCGCGTTCGACTACCTGCTCAAGCCCGTGGACCTGCACCACCTCCGCGAGGTCATCGGCCGGGCCCTGGAGCTGCGGCGGATGCAGGCCGTGCCCGCGGTGTTCGACCGGCCCGAGGCCGAGGCCGACGACTCCCCGCCCGGCACCGACCCGATCGTCGGCCGGTCCCCGGTCATGCAGGAGGTGTACAAGACCGTGGGCCGCATCGCGCAGCAGGACGTGACGGTCCTGATCCTGGGCGAGAGCGGCACCGGCAAGGAGCTGGTCGCCCGCGCCCTGTTCCAGCACTCGAAGCGGGCCGACCGCCCGTTCCTCGCGATCAACTGCGCGGCCATCCCCGACGCGCTGCTGGAGAGCGAGCTGTTCGGGCACGAGCGGGGCGCGTTCACCGGGGCCGACCGCCAGCGGGTCGGGAAGTTCGAGCAGGCCGACGGGGGCACCATCTTCCTCGACGAGATCGGGGACATGACCCCGCAGACCCAGGCCAAGGTGCTCCGGGTGCTCCAGAACCAGCAGTTCGAGCGGGTCGGCGGCCAGGAGACGCTGGCCGTGGACACCCGGGTGATCGCCGCCACGAACCGGAACCTGGAGGCCGAGGTCGCCGCCGGCCGGTTCCGCCAGGACCTGTTCTACCGGCTCAACGGGGTCACCATCGCCCTGCCCCCGCTCCGGGACCGCAGGGACGACATCCCGCTGCTCGTGGACCACTTCATCAAGGTGGCGAACCGGAAGCTCGACAAGCACGTCGCGACCATCGCCCCGGACGCGCTGCGGGTGCTCAGCGCGCACTCGTGGCCCGGGAACGTGCGGGAGCTGCAGAACGTGGTGCGGTACGCGGTGATCCAGGCGGTCGGCGAGGTGCTGACCGTGGACGGCCTGCCCGCGTCGGTCCGCGGCGGGAGCGCGCCGGTGCCGGGCGGGCAGACCGCCGACGGCCTCGACGTCCGCAAGCTCACCCGCGACCTGCTCGCGTTCGGGAGCCCGGACATCTACCGCCAGGTGGTCGCCGAGGTGGACCGCGTCGTCCTCGGCGAGGTGCTCAAGCACGTCGCCAACAACCAGGTCCACGCGAGCGAGCTGCTCGGCATCTCGCGGACCACGCTCCGGGCCAAGCTCGCGGCCGACAAGCCGCCGCCCGCGGCCGCCCGGCCGCCCGAGTCGCCGCCGGGCGGTTCGGGTGACTAGAATGGCCTGACGGCGAGCGCGGGCTTGGTGGGGCAGGCGTTCTTGCCTGCCCGTGGCGACAGGAGGCAGGCAAGAATGCCTGCCCCACCAGCAAAGCGCCCGCCGCCCGCACCCCCTCTCCGGAGTCAGTTCTTTGGACGTCGATCACGAGCGCATCCGCCGGGCGGTCCGCGAGATCCTGGTGGCCGTGGGCGAGAACCCGGACCGCGAGGGGCTCCTCGACACGCCCGACCGGGTCGCGCGGATGTACGCCGAGATCTTCAGCGGCCTGCGCACCGACCCGGCCGTCCACCTGCAGACGATGTTCACCCAGAAGCACGACGAGATGGTGCTGGTGAAGGACATCGAGTTCTCGTCGTGCTGCGAGCACCACCTGCTGCCGTTCACCGGCAAGGCGCACATCGCGTACCTGCCGAACGGGCGGATCGTCGGGCTCTCGAAGCTGGCCCGGGTGGTGGACGCGGTGGCCCGGCGGCCGCAGGTGCAGGAGCGGATGACGGAGCACGTCGCGGACCTCATCATGGCGCACCTGAAGCCCCGGGGCGTGGGGGTGATCGTCGAGGCGAGCCACAGTTGTATGACGATCCGCGGGGTCCGCAAGCCCGGCGCGATGACCATCACCAGCTCGATGCGGGGCGGGTTCCTGACCGACCCGGCGACCCGGAGCGAGCTGATGTCGCTCGTCTTCGGCGGGAAGTGACCCCGAATCTCATGTATTCGTTTCGATCTGGTGGGGCAGGCATTCTTGCCTGCCTCCAGTCGCGTCCGGAGGCAGGCAAGAATGCCTGCCCCACCAAGGGCAACTGATCCACGCGATTCGGTATGACCCCTCTGCGCTCGGGCCGCGCTCGCGGCGGCCCCGCGGCCCGGACCGGCCCCCGGCGGCCCCGTTTTCCCAGCACTTTCGCGTCGCTCTGATCCCCTCAGAACCCTTCCCGCGGACGCGCCAGTTCTCCCTCCCGCGCCCGGCGGTGCGGGTTGCGCCGCGCCCCGGACCGGCTCGAAACCCGCAGAACGCAGCGCGCCGCGCGAACGGGCGCGACCGGCACGACCGGGCGCGCCGCGCCACCCCGCAGATCGCGCCCGCGGCGGGCCACAATTTGGCCCCGGCGCGGCCCCGGCGATTTCCCAACCCGCCCCGGCGCGGTCATAACTATCGCAAGCAACCTGAAAGCCTTCCCGGTGTGTGCGACGAATGGACGGTCGCTACGGGAGATGGCGGGGTGCGGGAGTTCGGAACTCGTGGGGGTCACCCAAATGAGCGTTCGGCGGATCAAGATGTGTCTCATGACGGCGACCGTGGCTGCCCTGTTCGGGGTGGTCGCCACGGATGCCCAGGCGTTCGGCGGCAAGAAGCGGGGCGGCGACGACTGCAACCCGTGCGGCAGCCCGTGCGGGCCGGTCGCGACCTCGGGGTGCGGGAGCTGGGTCACCCAGAAGCAGAAGGTGACCGAGTACGTCAAGACGTGGGTCGACCAGACCGTCACCGTCATGCAGCCCCAGCAGAAGACCGAGACGTACACCGCCTACAAGACGGAGTGCGTGCCCGAGACGGTCACCAAGCAGGTGACGGTCAACAAGATGGTCACCGAGACGGTGAACGAGACCCGCTGCGTCACGGAACGCGTTCCGGTGCAGAAGGAAGTCACCGTGATGGAGCGGGTGCCGGTGCAGAAGGAAGTGACGGTGATGGAGAAGCGGCCGGTGCAGAAGGAAGTCACCGTCATGGAGAAGGTGAACGTCCAGAAGCAGGTCACCGTGATGGAGCGGGTCCCGGTCCAGAAGCAGGTGACGGTGAACGAGGTGCGGCACTCGACGGTGATGGTCACCGAGATGCAGCAGAAGACCTCGTCGCACTGGGTCAACGTCTCCGAGACGGTGACCCGCGGCCCGAGCTTCGCGGACCGGCTCCGGTCGATCACCGACCCGTGCTACTGCCCGTGCCCCCGGACCAAGGAAGTCTGCCGCAAGGAAAAGGTTTGCGAGACGACCTGCTGCCCGGTCACCGTGTGCAAGAAGATCACCGAGTGCGTCCCGGTGACGAAGACGGTCTGCACGTACGAGTGCCGCCCGGTCACCAAGACGGTGTGCGTCCAGGAGTGCGTCGCGGTCAAGAAGCTGTGCACGGTGACCGAGTGCGTGCCGGTCAAGAAGCTGTGCACGGTGACCGAGTGCGTGCCGGTGAAGAAGACCGTGACCGTGTGCGAGTGCGTCACCAAGCAGATCACCGTCCCGGTGTGCCGGACCAAGTGCGTCCCGACGTGCGAGACGGTCACCTGCACCGTGATGGTCAAGAAGTGCGTCGCCTACCAGGCCACCCGGTGCGTCACCGTGTGCGTCCCGGTGCAGCAGACCATCAAGGTCTGCAAGAGCGTCCCGACCGTGGTCGAGAAGGACGTCCAGGTGTGGGTGCCGGCCCCGGTCGCCCCGGTGGCCCCGGCCGCCCCGGCCTGCGGCAACGCCTGTGACAACGCCTGCGGCAACGCCTGTGACAACGCCTGCGAGAAGGGGCCGAGCCTGCTCGACCGCCTCAAGGCCAAGTTCGCCTGCCACAAGGCCTGCAAGCCGGCCTGCGACCCGTGCGCCGAGAAGGGCCCGGGCCTGTTCGACAAGCTGAAGGCCAAGCTGCACCACAAGAAGAGCAGCTGCTGCGAGGCCTCGGCCTGCGGTGCGGTCTCCGCCTGCTGCAACTGAGTCGCGACCCGGTGACCGGTTCCGACCGCTCGCCAACGACCCGGCCCGGGGGCAACCCCGGGCCGGGTTCGTTTCGTTCCGGGAGCGACGCAGCGCTCCGGTCCCGCGGGCGCCGCTGGTGGTCTCCCCGCGTCGCTGCCCTCACCCGCCCCGACGCGACACGTTCCGTCCGCACTCCTACGGCTTCTTCAGCGGGGGCGGCGGGGTGCGGGTCTTCGGGTCCATCAGCAGCTCGGGCTTCACCCGGCCGCTGAGCCGCCAGGTGCCGTACGAGTCGCACCCGTACACCGCGTCGGTGACGTTCGCGTCGAGGAACCGCGTCCCGATCCAGACGAAGTGCTGCGAGTTGCTCTTGTCCACGATCACCGTCAGGTCCTTGAGCACGAGGTCCTTGGGCACCTTGAGCCCGGACCCGGTGAGCACCGCGAGCCGGACCTCCTTGACCTTGGCCCGCGCCACGGTCGCGTCGAACCCGGCCCCGAGCCCCTTCAGGTCCTTCGCGTCCTCGACCGTCAGGCCCAGCCCCCGGGCCGTGCCGAGCGTCATCAGGACCCCCTCGGGCCAGTTCATCGTGGACGACAGGCCGACGTTGACCGTCTCCGTCTTGCCGTCGGGGAGCTTGTACTTCTGCTGCCCGTCCACGCTGGCGAACGCGAACGCCGGGGTGCCCTGGTACGACACCGTCGGGCCGGCGAACGGGAGCAGGTCCTTGTCGGGGCTCACCGCGGGCTCCGGGAGCGGGCCGTCGTCGCCCGTGCCGAGCTTCTTCACGACCCCGGTGGAGACGGTGAACTCCAGGAACTTGTCGCCGAAGTACATCCGCGGCTCGAACGCCTTGTCGGCCCCCTTGGTCAGCTCGTTCACGGGCAGCAGCAGGTCGCTGAGCAGCACCTTGTCGCCGTCCTTGGGCGGCTCGATGATCTCGACCTTCAGGTTCACCAGCCGCACCTCGACGTCGCGGCCCCGGGTGGTCCTGGGGGCCACCTGCACGCCGCGGACGACCAGTTCCGGGAGGGTGGCGGTGCGGTTCGCGGGCACCTCGAACCCCCACTCCTTCCACTTCTTGGCCGCGACCATCGCCTTGCTCGGGAGGCTGTCGAACGCGACCGTGCAGTCGAACGACTTGTCCTTGTTCTTCGGGTCCGGGACGCGGGCCGCGAAGTGGTAGAACACGGGGTCCTCTTCCGACGTGGCCACCCGAACCCGGGTGCCGGACGACGGCGGGACCACCGGCTTCAGGAGCGGCCCCGGCTCCTGCGCGGCCGCCGCGACCGCGAGCCAGACCGCCGCGGCCAGGAGGCACGAGCCGGGGACCCGGCAGGAGAGGGAACGCATGTGCGGCACCCGTGGGGCTGGGGGACTGTACCGACAATACCGCGCCGGCGACGGGATGGTAAGATATTCAACGCGACTCCGCTCAAGCCGTTGGAGTGACCGACATGCGCGTCCGTCTGCTGGCCGCCGTTCTCGCGACCACCGTTCTCGCCCGCCCGGCCCCGGCCCAGGCGCAGCTCGACCCCGAGCAGAGGACCCCCACGCTCTGGCGGGTCGTGCTCAAGGCGAGGCCGCACCCGCTGCTCCCGCCGTCGTTCCGCGAGCAGCTCCGGCGCGACGTCCTGGCTGCGCTCCAGCCGGCGATGGGGCCGCTCGGGACCGTCGAGGTGATCGACCTCGGCGAGGTGCCCCGCGACAAGTGGGAGCCGCTCTGGCAGCAGTTCGACGACAAGGGGTTCTCGGCCCTCGACGCGTCCCGCGACCTGACCGGCGCGAAGACGCACTTCCTCGCGCTCGAGTACCGCGACGGCCAGTACCACCTCGAGGCGCGGCAGCACGACGGGTTCGCCGGGCTCGCCTCGCCGGTGGTCCGCAAGCAGTCGGTGCGCGCCGCGGAACTCGTGGGCCGCACCGCCGGGCTCATGCTCGACCGCGACTTCGGCCCCACGGGCTCGTTCGACGCGGCCCCCGGCAAGGTGGACGCGGTGAAGGTCGCGCTCCGCGGCGGGCAACTCGGCGCGCTCGACGACCGCGTGGTGAAGGTCGGCGACGTGTTCGCGGTGTCGCAGGTGTTCAGGACGCAGCGGCCCGCCCCGCCCCCGGTCCGCACGGCCACGGGGAAGATCATCGCGGCCCCGCCCGGGTCGGTCCCGCCGCCGGCGCTCAGCGCCACCCTGCGGCCGTTCACCCTGCTCCGCGTCACCGAGGTGAACAAGGACGGGACCGTGCGGTGCGGGGTGCTGACGCTGTACCAGAACCCGTTCCCCGCGGCGACCAACCTCGTCGGGTACCGGTGCATGAAGCTCGGCACCGTGGACGCGCCGCTCACCGTGCGGCTCGTCACGTCGAACCCGGCCGACCAGAAGTCGACGGGGCAGGCGACGGTGCGGGCGACCGAGGCCGGGTTCGGCACCCCGCCCGACCCGAAGGACCGGTTCACCTTCCGCGACGGGCTGTTCCGCTCGGAGCGGCCCCTGGCGAACGTCGCGTGCGTCACCGTCACGCACGGGGGCCGGTCGGTCCCGTTCCCCGTGCCGGTCCTCGGCCCGGACCCGGTGAACCTGCCGTTCGAGATCAACCCGGAGCTGGAGCGGAAGGCCGAGAACCTGCGGGGCCTGGTCGCGGCCGCGGCCCGGGTCGCCGACGCCCGCAACGCGCAGACGATCTGCTTCGAGGCGACCGCCGCGCTCATCGAGAAGAAGAAGAACGCCGACGCGCTGGCCCGCGCCCGCGGCGGGTTCCAGGCCGCCGACGCCGCCGACAAGGGCATCGCCGACGACCTCGCCCGCATCAAGGAGTCGCCCGACGCCTCGCCCGAACTCGTCCGCTCGATCGAGCGGCAGCTCGCGGCGCTGCGGCAGTTCAACGTGCAACTCGCGGCGCACGTGAAGACGCTCGAAGCGGTCGTGGCCCGCGAGAACGACCCGACCATCGCCGCCCGCGAGGTGCAGGCCGAGGCGCTCGTCACCCGGATCACGCTGCTCCTGGGCCGCGGCGACGTGGACGAGGCGATCAACGCCTACGACCTGCTCGTGACGCTGCTCCCCGACAGCGCCGACGTGAGGGCGCGGCGGGACAAGCTCAAGGCCGACTGGGCGCCGAAGTCGGACGCGCACGCCAAGGCCCGCGACTACCTGCTGAAGAAGTGGCCCGCGGTCGCGACGGTCCCCGACTTCCGCGACAGCCTGCCGGACCTGGGCCGCGCCGTCGAGGAGTGCAAGAAGGCGAACGACAGGTACGCGCTGCGGAAGCTGCTGACGGTGTTCACCGCGGCCGGCGTGAAGCTGAACGACCTCGTGGCCCCGCTCGACCCGAACGCCGACGCCGACCGGAAGCTCGCCGCCGACGCGAAGGCCGTCGCCGCCGCCCTCGCGGCGCTCGAGGTCCAGATCACCGAGTTCGTGGACGCGAAGTAGTTGAAACACGCGCGATGATTGTGTCTTGTAGGGGCCACCCTCCGTGGCGGCCCGCCCGCCGCAATGCGTGAGCGCCGTGGGCGCATTGATTTGTAGGGGCCGCCCTCCGTGGCGGCCCGCCCCAATGCGTGAGCGCCGATTCGTGTGCTGCGGGTCGTTCGTTCATGCGGTTGGCGGGCCGCCACGGAGGGCGGCCCCTACCGGAGAACAACCCACAGGGTGCTACGCGGAGGCGGTTGGCGGGCCGCCACGGAGAGCGGCCCCTACAAGACATTCGGAACCGCGCATGGCCACCGAACTGCCGAACCGCCGTCCTCATCGTCTGGCACCCGCGGTATATGCGCAACCGCATCATGCGTGCTTCCTCACCATCTGCGCCCGGCACCACGGCGAACCGTTCAGGGACGCGGTACTCGCGGGGCACGTCGTGCGGTCGCTCCTCTGGACGCGCGAGCGCTATCAGTGGGCGATCTACGCCTACTGCCTGATGCCCGACCACCTTCACTTCCTCTGCCGTCCGCTCGAACCACCAGGCCGCACCGTCAACGCGGGTAACCGTGGCGCTCATCTCGAAAGTCTCCTCGATCACGTGGCCCGGTTTAAGAGTTACACCACTCGCGAAGCATGGCGGATCGGGCTTCACGGTCACCTTTGGCAACGCAGCAGTTACGATGTGCTGACCGATGAGACCCGCTCGCCCGAGGAAATCGCCCGCTACATTCTCGACAACCCGGTACGAAAGGGGCTGGTGGCCACGTGGTCCGAATGGCTGCACTCGGGAGTACCAGATCGGTTGTGAGTGCTTTGTCTTGTAGGGGCCGCCCTCCGTGGCGGCCCGCCAGTCACGAAGGGTGAGCGCCG
>NZ_JBHYGG010000106.1:7236-12139 GCF_051859125.1 Gemmata sp. | reverse complement strand
CGCGGCCGATCCGACGCCTTGCCACAACACGCCACCGTCTCTGGCGGTCGGCCCCACCCGCTACTCGAAGAACTTCTTCACCTGCACCGCGAACCCCGGGAGCACGTCGGGGAGGGTGAGCGTGTCGTCGCGGTTGAAGACCTGTTGCGGCGTTCCCGTGCGGTCGCGGTAGACCGAGGCGGTGAGGGTGTCGGGGTCGAGCACGAGCACGGCCGGCACGCCGATGCCCAGGTACTCGCCCACCTTCGTGAACACCTCGGTCCAGGTGTTCGTCGGCGACACGACCTCGACGCACAGGTCCGGCGCGGCGGTGATCATCCCCGCCGCCGGGACGCCGTCCGGGGCGTTCGCCTTGCTCCAGTACACCACGTCCGCCCCGCGGACCCGGAGCGGGTCGCGGCGGATCACCACGAACGTGTCGTTCGAGCAGACCACGCCCAGCCCATTCTGCTTGATGAAGCCCCCGACGTAGATGGCGGTGTTGAGGCAGATCGCGCCGTGGCGGGGCTGGGGCATCGGGATCTCCTGGACCACGCCGTCGATGACCTCGACGTACGCCCCCGCGTACCGGTCGAGGAACCCGTCGAGGGTGAGCGCCGCGGGGCCGCCGGGCGGGGCCGGGGCCGGTGCGGGCGTCGCGGGCGTCGTCGCGGGAGTCATCGCGTCCCCTTATCAGCCGAAGAAGTCCTTCACCTGCACCGCGAACCCCGGGAGCACGTCGGGGAGCGTGAGTTCGTCGCCGTTGTGCATTCTGACCGGAAACTCGTCGGCCCGGAAGACGGCCAGGGACTCGGTGTCCGGGTCGAGCACGATCGCGACCGTCACCCCGGCCTTGACGTACTCGATCGCCTTGTCGGTCATGTCCCCGATGCGGTCCGAGGGCGAGCGCACCTCGATCACCAGGTCCGGTGCGACGGGGAGCGGCCCCTTCGGGGCGCCGCGCTCCTTCGGCAGCTTCGCGTAGCTCACGAAGCACACGTCGGCCCCGCGGTACCGGTCGGGCGACGACCGGGTGCGGATGAAGCTATCGTTCCCCACCACCCAGCCGAGGCGGTGCGCCCGCACGAACGCCGAGACGAGGAAGTTCGCCGTGCTGCACACGACGCCGTGCTCCATTCCCGGCATGGGGTGCCTCACGAGTTGCCCGTCGACGAGTTCCACCCGCTTGTCGTCGCCGTGGAGCCGGAGGAACTCGTCCCCGGTCAACAGGGGGGCCGTCGCGGTCGGGTTCATGGGTCGCCTCCCGTCGGTCGCCGCGTCCCGGCGTCCCGGTGCGGAGTGTACCGCGCCGCCGGCCCCGCCACCACCGCGGGTCGCACCGGCCGCGGGGGTGTCCCGGTTGATCCTGGTCGTCTTGGCGGGCGGGGTACGTGAGTCCCCCGGGAGGTGAGAATCGCGGTTCTACCGGGGGACTTACGTACCCCGCCCGCCCGAATCCACGGGGTCGCACCGGCCGCGGAACTCGGGTAGAATGCGACGAGGCTGCGAGTTATGCTTGCGTGCCTTTTGGAGCCGCGCATGACGCCCCTTTACCCGCTGCGATTCGAGCCGATCCTCAAGCACAACCTGTGGGGCGGGCAGCGCCTGCCCGGGTTCCTGCGGGTCGCGCCGCCGAACGACGACGCCATCGGCGAGGCGTGGGTCGTCAGCGACGTCGAGGGGAGCGTGAGCCGCGTCGCCGACGGGCCGCTCGCCGGGGCCACGCTCCGCGACGTGCTGAGGCCCGACCCGGCCCGCGTCCTCGGCCGCGCCCCGGCCCCGCAGGGGAAGTTCCCGCTGCTCCTGAAGTTCATCGACGCCCGCCAGGAGCTCTCGGTCCAGGTCCACCCCAACGACGAGCAGGCGGAGAAGCTCGGCCCGGGGATGTTCGGCAAGACCGAGGCGTGGGTCGTCCTCGACGCGTGCGCCCGCACGAGCAAGCTCTACGCCGGGTTCTCGCACGGCACCTCGGCCGACTGCTTCCGCAAGGCGCTGCGCGACCGGACCACCCCGAACACGCTCCACAGCTTCGCCCCGCGGCCCGGCGACTGTTTGTTCCTCGAAGCGGGGACCGTCCACGCCATCGGCGCGAACCTGCTCATCTTCGAGGTGCAGCAGACGTCCGACATCACCTACCGGCTGTACGACTGGGACCGGGTCGACGCGCACACCGGCAAGCCGCGGCAGTTGCACGTCGAGGAGGCACTGGCCGTGTCGGACTTCGGCCGCGGGCCGTGCCACCCGGTCCGCCCGCAGGTGACCGAGGCCGACGGCGTCCGCCGCGAGGACCTCGTGGCGTGCCGGTACTTCACGCTGTCGCGGCTCACGGCCCGGATGCCGTTCCGCGTCGGGGCGCGGGGCGAGTGCCGGGCGGTCGTGTGCGTGGGCGGCTCGGGCGCAATCGAGTGGCGCGGCCGCCGCACCCCGCTCCGCACCGGCGACACGGTGCTGCTGCCCGCCGAGGTGGGGGTCGCCGTGTGCCGGCCCGAGGGGGACCTCACCGTCATGGAGTGCGGCATCCCGCACGCCCCCGCCGCCAGCGAGCGGGCCGCCTGAAGGGACGGAACGGCGACGGCGCACGGGTAACTCAGAGAAGCGAGCCGCGATTGATTCAGGCGAACCCTGAGCGCCAGCGAGGGGGTAAGCGCACCCCCTCGCTGGCGCTCAGGGTTCGCCCGGCAGACTTCCGCCGTGATGCGGCCCCGATCCCGCGGCCCGGCTTCTGCTCCTCAATCCCCGATCTGCCATTCATCCCGCACCCTCCGTCCCTTATTCTTCTGGGTAGGAGGTTCCCGCATGAGCACCGCCGCGCCGTCGCTGCCGCCCGCCGAAGGGGTCGCGCACCCGGTCCGCAAGATCGAGAACGTGCCCGGCCGGCTCGGCCCGTGGGCGCGGAACGCCGTCCGCGCCCGGGTCGGGGTGCCGTGGCGGCGGCGGCTGTCGCGGGCCGCGCTGCACATCCCCCGGACCCGGCACTGGGAGGACCAGTTCCTCAACATCACCGACGACGAGATGCTCGCCAAGAGCATGGAACTGCGGGGCCGGGCCCGGGGCAAGGCGGACCTCGACGCGCTGCTCCCCGAGGCGTTCGGGCTCGTCAGCGTCGCCATCCAGCGGGTGCTCGGCATCCGCCCGTTCGACGTGCAACTGGCCGGCGGCGCGGTGATCCACTTCGGCGGCCTGTGCGAACTGGCGACCGGCGAGGGCAAGACGGTCACCGCGTCGCTCCCGACGTACCTGAACGCGCTCGTCGGCAAGGGGGTCCACGTCACCACGGTGAACGACTACCTGGCCCAGCGCGACGCCGAGTGGATCGGGCCGGTGTACACCAAGCTCGGCATGAGCGTCGGGTGCCTGTTCCAGAAGATGGAGGACGCGGCCCGCATCGAGGCGTACCGCAAGGACGTGACCTACGGCACCGCGGCCGAGTTCGGGTTCGACTTCCTCCGGGACCGGTTGAAGGTCCGCGGCGGCCAGTCGCTGGCCACCCCGTTCTGGACCCCGTGGCTCCCCGGCGCGGGGGCCGCCAAGCTCGACCCGCGGGTCCAGCGGCCGCTGCACTACGCGATCGTGGACGAGGCCGACAGCATCTTCATCGACGAGGCCAAGACCCCGCTCATCATCGCCAACCCGACCCGGCTCGCCGAGCCCGACGAGCGGCTCATCTACGACTGGGCCGACCGGGTCGCCCGCACCATGGTCCGCGGCGAGCACTTCACGTTCGACGCCAAGAAGGAGAAGCTCGAGCTGACCGATGCGGGCCGCAAGGAGGTCCGGTACTCGGACCCGCCGACCGGCAAGCACGCCAAGGCGATGGACAAGATCCTCGAGTCGGTCGAGCGGGCGCTCCAGGCCCACTACCGGTTCATCCGGGACCAGCAGTACATCATCAGCGGCGAGAAGAAGATCGTCATCATCGAGGAGGGCACTGGCCGCCCGATGCCCGACCGGCACTGGCGGGACGGGCTGCACCAGGCCGTCGAGGCCAAGGAGGGCGTGCCGATCAACATGCCCAGCGAGCACGCGGCCCAGATCACGTTCCAGAACTTCTACCGGCTGTACGCCAAGCTCGGGGGGATGAGCGGCACCCTGATGCCGAACTTCTGGGAGCTCCGGAAGGTGTACCGGCTGTGGACCACGCACGTGCCCACGAACCGGCCCCCGAAGCGGGTCGTGCTGCCCGACCAGGTGCTCCCGACCGAGGACGCGAAGTTCGACGCGGTGGTCGCCCGGACCCGCGAGATGCTCGTGTCCGGCCGCCCGGTGCTGATCGGCACCCGGACCGTCGACGCGAGCAAGAAGCTGTCGGCGAAGCTCACCGCCGGCGGGGTCACGCACCAGGTGCTCAACGCCGAGCAGACCGAGCGCGAGGCCGACGTCGTGTCGCAGGCCGGGCAGCCCGGCGCGGTGACCGTGGCGACGAACATGGCCGGCCGCGGGACCGACATCAAGCTCGGGCCGGGGGTCGCCGAGGCCGGCGGGCTCCACGTCATCGGCACCGAGCGGCACGAGGCCGAGCGCGTGGACCGCCAGCTCATCGGCCGGGCCGGCCGCCAGGGCGACCCGGGCAGTGCGCAGTTCTTCCTCTCGCTGGAGGACCAGCTCCTCGAAGGGCTCGGCACCGCCCGGTACGCCGAGCTGCGCGAGTTCGGCCGCCGCGGCGGGGACCGGAACTGGAACGCCTACGCCCCGCTGTTCCGCATCGCCCAGACGAAGATCGAGCGGCGGCACTACCGCCAGCGGCTCGACCTCAAGAACCACGACAAGCACCGCCAGGAGATGCTCAAGGACATCGGGGCCGACCCGTACGTCGATTGAGCCGGGACGGGGGCGCGGGCCGAGGGGAGTAAATCTCGGGCGACCCCTGAGGGCCAGCGAGGGGGTGGTGGGCCCCCCCCCGGGGGCCCACCGGGGTCCGCATGGC
>NZ_JBHYGG010000106.1:0-7226 GCF_051859125.1 Gemmata sp. | reverse complement strand
GGTGAGGCGCACCCCCTCGCTGGCCCTCAGGGGTCGCCTTGCCACAGGTGCCCGCGCCCGACTCGATCCGGCGCTCCGGAACCGCGTTTTCCCAGCGCGCCGCGGGGCAGAAAATACGTGCCGGACTTGTCGATTGGGCTGTGTCCGATATTGTGGAGGTTTCCCGGGTCCGCGAACTCCGCGACGGTCCGGCGTTGGGGATTGAACCATGAAGGTGCGAGCGAGCGTGCGGCGGATCTGCGAGAAGTGCAAGCTGATCAAGCGCAAGGGCGTGGTCCGCGTCATCTGCGAAGACCCCCGCCACAAGCAACGGCAAGGCTGAGCGTAGTGGCCGGTGGGGAGCGGGCGGTGGACGGCAAAACCAATTGCCGTCCCGCCCCGACTGCCCACCGCCCACTCTCCACTGACCACTAGCGAGCGTAGCGAGAACGACATGCCCCGTATCCAAGGCGTTGACATTCCGCCGGACAAGCCGACCCACATCTCCCTGCGGTACATCCGCGGGCTGGGGGCGACCACGTCGCTGGAGGTGTGCGAGAAGCTGCACCTGAACCCGCAGCGGCGGGCGAAGGAGCTCACGGACTCCGAGGTCGCGCAGATCGCGGCCCTGCTGGACAAGGAGTACCTCGTCGAGGGGCCGCTCCGCCGCCAGGAGGGGTCGAACATCGCCCGGCTCAAGGAAATCAAGAGCTACCGCGGCGAGCGGCACCGCAAGAACCTGCCGTGCCGCGGCCAGCGGTCCAAGACCAACGCCCGCACCCGGAAGGGCGTCCGCAAGACGGTCGCCGGCAAGAAGGGCGTCAAGGACATGCGGTAGTAGTGGTCAGCGGACGGCGGGCGGTGGGCAGTTCGACCGGGCCACGGTCGGCCGCCGCCGCCCCCCTCGTTCCCCACTGGCCCCCCGCTCGAACCGACCACCATCCACTGACCACCGATAACCGACCACTCCAATGGCGAAATCGAAAAAGAAGAAGGCACGCCGCAACGTCAGCCGCGGCGTCGCGCACGTGCAGAGCACGTTCAACAACACGATCATCACCATCACCGACACGAACGGCGACACGCTGTGCCACTCGTCGGGCGGTGCGGTCGGGTTCAAGGGCAGCCGCAAGAGCACCCCGTTCGCCGCCCAGCGGGCCGCCGAAGAGTGCGCCGCCAAGGCGTCGAAGTTCGGCGTCAAGGAGATCGAGGTCCGCGTGAAGGGGCCGGGGGCCGGCCGCGAGTCCGCGGTCACCGCGCTCCAGGCCGCCGGGCTGAACGTCAAGGCGATCGAGGACGTCACCCCGCTGCCGCACAACGGCTGCCGCCCGCCCAAGAAGCGGCGCGTCTGACGACGACGACTACGGCTCGACCGGCTCCGGCGAGCCGGGAGCATCGGTGACCGGGGGAACCTCACTCCGGTCACCGACGCTCCCGGCTCGCCGGGCGTTGGGTGCCCCTCCCCGTTCCGACTCTGGGGTTCGCCGGGGAACCGCCCACCGACACGCCGCCAGCCCGTTCCCGGAGTTCCGGCACCGCGCCGGACCCACCTGACCCCTGGTTTTCGACACCTGGAACTTATGGCTCGTAACACCGACCCGGTCTGCAAGATGTGCCGGCGGGAGCAGATGAAGCTCTTCCTGAAGGGGGAGCGCTGCTTCAGCCCGAAGTGCCCGATCGACCGCGAGAAGCCCCCGCCCGGCATGCACGGGCTCCGCCGCGGCAAGCAGTCGGAGTACGGCCTCCGGCTCCGCGAGAAGCAGAAGCTCAAGCGGTTCTACGGGATCCTCGAGGCCCAGTTCCGCCGGTACTACGACCTCGCCACCCGGTCCCCCGAGAACACCGGCGAGCAGCTCCTCTCGATCCTCGAGCGGCGGCTCGACAACGTCGTCCACCGCCTCGGCCTCGCCGTCAACCGAATGTCCGGCCGCCAGATGGTGTCGCACGGGCACATCCTGGTGAACGGCCGGAAGTGCGACATCCCGAGCATGCTGCTCAAGCCCGGCGACGTCGTGAAGATCAAGCCCCGCGAGGGCAGCCTCAAGATGGCCCGCGAGACGCTCCAGAAGAACATCGTCCGCATCCCGGACTTCCTGGAGCTGACCAACAACCAGGAGCAGCCCGAGGGCCGCATGACCCGCCTGCCGAACTCGGCCGACGTGGACGAGCGGTTCTACGACCGCCCCGAGAGCCTGGCCCAGCGGGTCCAGCTCATCATCGAAATCGCCACCCGGTAGTGGTGGAAATCCGAAATTCGAAGCACGAAACTCGAAAGAAGACTCGGCCCGTTTGGCCCCGCCATCCTTTCGGATTTCGTGCTTCGAATTTCGTGCTTGTGCCCCGGCAGCGACCGCGGGGCCGTTCGTTTCACAAGACCCCGTCTGGTTCGCCCCCGTGCCGGTCGCGCACGGGCGGCGGTAAGCCGACGGAGCGGAGGTTCACCATGCGAGTTCGCTGGCGCGGGCTGGAGCTGCCGAGCCGGGTCCACACCGACCGGGGCACCCTCACCGACACCTACGGGAAGTTCTTCGCCGAGCCGTTCGAGCGCGGGTTCGGCATGACGATCGGCAACAGCCTGCGGCGGATCCTGCTGTCGAGCCTGGAAGGCAGCGCCATCACCCGGGTTAAGATCCACGACGTCCAGCACGAGATCTCCACGATCACCGGCGTGGTCGAGGACGTCACCGACATCATCCTGAACGTCAAGTCGCTGGTCGTGAAGAACCTGTCGGACCAGCCGAAGGTGATCCGCATCCAGAAGCACGAGGCCGGCCCGGTCCGCGGCGTCGACGTGCAGCACGACGAGATGGTGCAGATCATCAACCCCGAGCACCACATCGCCACGCTGACGAGCGACGTGCCGTTCGTCATGGAGATGACGGTCGAGAACGGCCGCGGGTACCGGACCGCCGAGGAGAACGCCGGCAAGGAGCGCGAGATCGGCGTCATCCCGGTCGACAGCAGCTTCTCCCCGGTCGTGCGGGTCAAGTACGACAGCGAGGAGACCCGGGTCGGCCAGAAGACCAACTACGACCGGCTCGTGATGGAGATCTGGACCAACGGCACGATCGGGCCGCAGATGGCGCTGGTCGAGGCCGCGAAGATCCTCCGCAAGCACCTCAACCCGTTCGTGCAGTACACGGAACAGGGGCCGGAGGTGCCGATGGAGGAGTCGATGGAGATCGGCGGGGCCCGGGCCACGTCCGACACCAGCGACGCCGAACTGGAGCGCAAGCTCAACATGAGCCTGGCCGAGCTGGAGCTCTCGGTCCGGGCCACCAACTGCCTCGAGACCGAGGGGATCACGACCGTCCGCGAGCTGATCCTCCGGAGCCCGGACGAGCTGCTCGAGGTCCGGAACTTCGGCGAGACCACGCTCCGCGAGGTCCAACTGAAGCTCCAGGAGCGCGGCCTGACCCTCGGCATGCGGATCCCCCCGCGCCGCTCGTAAGCGGCGACAGGAGTCCGGGGTCCGGGATCGGGAGTCAGAACCCCGGCCCGGCCCCACGATACCCGCGCGTTCCTTGGCACGGCGCGCGGTTCTTATCCGACTCCTGATTCCTGACCCCTGATTCCTGAAAGAAAGCCACCATGCGTCACGGCAAGCGCGGCCGCCACCTGAACCGCAAGCCCTCCCACCGGCGGAGCCTGTTCCGCAACCTCGCGCGTGCGCTGTTCACGCACGAGTCGATCGTCACCACCACGCCCAAGGCGAAGGAGCTCCGGCCGTTCGCCGAGAAGCTCATCACCCTGGCGAAGAAGGCGGCGCTGGTCGTCGCCGGGGCCAGCGGCAAGGGCGAGGCCGAGGAGAAGGCCGCCCGGATCACCGCCCTCCACTACCGCCGCCAGGCGATGGCCCTGCTCGGTCCGACCCACGGCACCGGCGTGTGGGACAAGAACGACGAGAACCCGACCAACGACACGGTGCTCAAGAAGCTGTTCCGCGAGATCGGCCCGCGGTACGCGGCCCGGCCCGGCGGCTACACCCGCATCATGAAGCAGCACTACCGCCGCCTCGGCGACGCCGGCGAGACGTCGATCATCGAGCTGCTCAAGGCCAACGACACCAAGATCGCGAAGCAGCCGGCCCCGGCCGCCCCGGTCGTGGCCCCGGCCCCGGCCGCACTCGAAGCGGCCCCCGCGGCGACGTGACCCGTCCGGGTCCGCGACGGAGCAAACGCGAGAAGGCCGCCCGTTCCGACGGGCGGCCTTCTGCGTTGGGTGGCTGGAGGTTTTGGCGAGCGGGGGACGTAAGTCCCCCGGTAGGTGCGAATCGTGGTTCTACCGGGGGACTTACGTCCCCCGCTCGCCAGGAGTGCCAAATCTTCAAATAACCCCTTCTTCGTTCACCCGGGCTCGCACTGGGTCACTTCCCCGGGGCGTCCTTGTCCTTGGCGGGGGCCGGCGCGGGCTCCGCGAGGCTCTGCTTGAGCTTCCAGAACCCGAACCTCACCATCCCCGCGGCGCGGGCCTCGTCGGTCGGGAACGCGTAGTTGCCGTACCCGATGCTCTGTGGGTTCGGCTCGCCCTGGCCCTGCGGGAACACGTACCCGTAGTCCCGCATCTTCTGCCCGGTCTGGGTCAGGAGCATCGCCAGGGCCACGTCGCGGAGCAGGCACTGGTGCTGGACGTTCTGGCCCGGCTTGCCCCCGGCGACGTTGCCGAACCAGACGCTGGTGACGAGCGTGTCGTTGCCGAGCAGCGTGGCGAGGAACGGGACTTCCTCCTTGCCGCGCTGCTGGGTGAGGAACATCAGCGCCTGGCCCTTGGCGTACCCGTACACGCCCTCGGTGGTGACGATCCGCCGCAGGAGCGGGAGGCTCTGGGGGAAGTTCCGGAGCGGCCCCTGGGGGCCGACCACGTGCGCGAGCTGGTTCAGGTCGTTGGGGTCGTCGCGGCTCTCCAGCCACTGCCCGACGATCCGCTTGTACGCTTCGGCGTGCGGGGCCGAGGTGTTCGTCAGGGCGCTCATGGACGCCGGCTGCTGGACGAACATCGCCCCGGTCACGTGGTTGAACATCCCGCGGGGGACCTCCTTGCTCGGGACGACGGTCTCGGCGAAGAACAGGCACGCGAGGTCGGGCAGCGTGGCCTGCTGCGGGGGCGACATCCGGCCGTTGAAGTTCCGGTGCTGCATCTTGTTCCAGAGCAGGTTCCGGCGGTCGGAGATGGCGCGGCCGCCCTCGGTCGGGCCGCGGTCCACGGCCTGGAGCATTTCAAGGTTGTACGGCGACTTGACGACCTCGACGAACAGGGCCCGGGCCTTCTCGTCCCGGCCGACGAGGGTGCGGAACTGCTTGAGGCCGGGGAGGTCGTGGTCGAACTTGCCCTCGGTGTCGGCGAGGTACGTGGCGAGTCGGGCGGCGAGTTCGTCGGCCCCGGCCTTGGGGAGCAGCCGGGCGGTGCGGAACCGGACCTCGGGGTCGGCGTCGGCGGCGGCCGCCTCGAGCAGCACGGGGCGGGCGAGCCGGCCCATCTTGCCGAGTTCGAGGAACGCCTCCTCGCGCTCGCGGTAGAACTCGCTGCCGAGCTTGCGGACGAGGTCGCGGGCCTTCGAGAGTTCGCTCGCGGGGACGACCAGGTCCTTCGGGTCGGGGGTGGCACCGAGCGCCGGGGCCGCGAGCAGCCCCGCGGTCAGGAGTGCCAGGGCGGTCCGGGTCATGTCGTCCTCGGGGTCATCGAGCGGCGGAATAGGTCCAGCATGTTCCGGACGAGGCAACGCGCCAATCGGATTTTACCATTTCGTTACACCCGGTTACGAGCCCGGGGGTCACGGGTTCTTCGCCCGCCACTCCTTCCACTTCGCCTGCGCCGCGTCCCGCTTCTCCTCGGGGACGTAGAACCGCGTGTAGTTGAAGTTGGCGGTGCCGGCCCTGGCGCCCTTGCCGTACTGGTCGACGAACCCGTAGTCCTCGGGGCTCTGCTGGGTGATGAGCAGGCCGACGATCAGGGCCAGGTCGCGGAGCTGGATCTCGTGCGCCGCGATCTCGCCGGGCTTGTTGGGGACGGCCCGGCGCACGGTGAACACCACCGCCTTGTCGTCCATCGCGCCCTCCAGTGCGGGGAGGTGCGCCTTGGTGCCGGAGCGGACGAGGGTGGTCGCGGCCATGCTCCGGTACCCGGCCACGGCGGCCTGGTTCCGCAGGAGCCGGGTGGCGAGGTCGCACGCCACCTCGGGGAGCGCGAGGGTGCCCGCGAGGGTCATCGCGTTGTACTGGTCCATCGGGTCCTGGCGGGTCCGGAACCACGCGGTGAGGACGGCCCGGCACACCTTCCCTCGGTCGTCGCCGGCGGCGATCGCCTGGCTCACGCCGGCCGACTGCACGAGGACGCTGATCGGGGCCGACCGCGGGGGGACGAAGCTCGCCCCGGCCTGGTACTCGGCCAGGAGCAGCGTGAGCACGTCGGCCAGGCTCGGGTCGCGCCGGGCCGCCGGGGGCCGCACGCCGCCGCCGGCGACGAACACCGCCCGCGGGTACTTCTGCGAGTACAGTTCTTGCTGGCGGGCGGTCGCGAGCGCGCCGAGTTCGGCCTGCTGGCCGCCGATGGCGAACAGGAGGTGCCGGTTGGCGGGCGCGGCGACGAGTTCGGCGAACACCGTGCGGGCCGCGCCGTCGAGCGCCGGGTCCGTGCGGACCGGGAACCCGAGGACCGTGTGGGTGGTGCGGACCAGTTCGCGGAACTGGGTCCACCCGGCGAGGTCGTGGTCGAACTTCCCGTCGGTGTCGGCCAGGAACACATCGAGCCGCGCCTTCATTTCGAGGCTCGTGGCCCGCGGCAGCAGCCCCTGGGACCGGGTCCGCACCTCGGCGCTGGCGTCGTTGTTGACCGCTTCGAGGAGGGCCGCCCGTGCCAGCCGGCCCATCTGGGCGAGGGCGAGTTCGGCCTCCTCGCGCTCGGCGTACTGCTCGCTGCCGAGCTTCTGGACCAGTTCGCGGGCCTTCGCCAGCTCGCCGTCGGGAACGAGGAGCGACTTCGGGTCGGGCGACGCCGACGGCGACGCGGCCGCCGCAGCGGAGGCGGCGAGCAGAACGGCGGCGAGAGCGGTGGTCGAACGCAGCATGTGCAACCCTCGGCAGGTTGGGGTTGGTGCCCGGGCGGCGGGGCGGTGACGCGGGGCGTCAGACTCGGCATTATATCGGAGCGTCCGGGCCGCGTCGATCACCTACCGGCCGCCGTTACAGGCCGCGCGGCGCGTGCCTCTGTGGATTCTGGCGAGCGGGGGACGTGAGTCCCCCGGTGGAGTG
>NZ_JBHYGG010000105.1:6142-12229 GCF_051859125.1 Gemmata sp. | reverse complement strand
AACAGCCGCGTAGGCCAGAAGAACTCGCACCCGCGGGACTATTTCGTGGGAGCAAGGCGAACCCTGAGCGTCAGCGAGGGGGTGCGCCTTGCGCGTTCGTGGTTTTGTAGCCGCGGATGCGGCGACCGAGTGTAGCCAGGGGTGCGGCGAGCGCAGCGAGCAAACCCCTGGTCCCCGGCGCACCACGGATCGCAGCCCCGGAGGGGCGACAGACGGCGTCGGGCGCTGCGCACGGGCCGCCAGGGGTTTGTGCCGCAGAGCCGGCACCGCACCCCTGGCTACACTCCCTCGCCGCATCCGCGGCTAAAAAGCCACAATCCGATCGCGCAACTCCAGAACTGGCGCTCAGGTTCGCCCCCTCCCGCCCCCGCCACCTCGTGTTCGCGCCGGCCGCCACTTCCGCTACACTCCCCCGCCCGCCGCACCCGTTCCCGTTCCCGGCGCAAGTTTTGCTTCAAAGTCTGTTCTTGTGGTGCAACATCGAGCGCCCCACGCTGCACGCGAGGTCCATATGCGACATTATCTCCCGAGAATTATCCCGGCCGGCGTCTTGCTCGGCCTGGTCGTCGCCCTGACCGCCGGGGCGACGCCGGCCCAGCAGCCGCTCCCGGAACTCCCGCCGCCCGGCGGCGTTCAGCCCGCACAGTTCGCCCAGGCCGACCCGAACCAGCCGGCCGACGCGAACCAGACCGAGGTGCTCGCCCGCGGGCCGGTCCACGAGGCGTTCGCGACCACGGCCGAAGCGCCGACGGCCAGTCCGGTCGTGGTCCAGGAGCCGCCGGAGCCGATCGAAGAGCTGCCCCCCGAGGACAAGCCCGAGGGCGACAACGTCCTGTGGATCCCCGGGTACTGGCACTGGGACGACGACGCGGACCGGTACATCTGGATCAGCGGGTTCTGGCGGGTCTCCCCCCCGAACCGCGTGTGGGTGCCCGGGTCGTGGCGCGACGTCCGCGGCGGGAACCAGTGGGTCGCCGGGTTCTGGCAGGAGACGCTGCCCCCGCAGGCCGCCGGCCAGCCGGTCCAGGAGCAGCCCGAGATCCAGTACCTGCCGCCCCCGCCCGCGTCGGTCGAGGTCGGCCCGACGACCCCGGCGGTGACGCAGACCAGCTTCTACGTCCCGGGCTCGTGGGTGTGGCGGGGCCGGTTCCTGTGGCGGCCGGGGTTCTGGATCGAGCACCGCCCGAACTGGGTGTGGGTGCCGGCGCACTACCGGTGGTCGCCGCTCGGGTACATCTTCGTCGACGGCTACTGGGACTACCCGCTGGCCACCCGCGGCGTGCTGTACGCCCCGGTGTACTTCCCGCGGCCGGTCTACGCCCAGCCGGCGTTCGTGTACACGCCCGCGTACGTCGTGAGCGAGCCGGCCATGGTCGGGGCGCTGTTCGTCCGCCGCGGGTTCGGCGCGTACTACTTCGGCGACTACTTCGCCCCGCGGTACGCGAACAACGGGTTCAACGCGTGGTGCGGGACCGTCGGGCCGGGCGGCGGGTTCAACGTCGGGTTCGGCGGCGGCCGCAACTGGGGGTACGACCCCCTGTGGAGCTACTACTCGGTCCGCAACCGGCAGAACGTCGCCTGGAACCGCGGCGTCGGGGACCTGTACGGCGGCCGGTTCAACGGCACCGTCCCGCGGCCCCCGGTGAACCTGGTGCAGCAGAACACGGTGATCAACCAGATCACCAACGTCACGAACGTGACCAACGTCAACCGGAACGTGACGAACAACATCACCGTCGTGAACAAGCACGCCACGGTGAACAACACCAACGTCACGGACGTGGCGATGCTGGCCCCGGCCCGGATCGCCCGGGACCTCCAGCCCGACGTGAGAATCCAGCCGATCTCGGCCCAGGTGCGCAAGGACGAGGCCGTCCGCGCCAAGGAGATCCGCAGCTTCGCCGCCGACCGGCGCAAGCTGGAGACGGCCGCCGTCGCCAAGGGCCCGGTGGCCGCGCCCAAGGGGGCCGAGCCGGCCGCCCCGCAGACGCTGAGGATCGAGGTGCCCAAGGCGATCGCCGCCCGGGCCCGCGTCGCCGACGAGCGGAAGGCCCCGCCGGCCAACCCGTACCGCGACCAGAAGGCCGCGCAGAAGGTGGACCCGAACGCCGGCCGCGCCGACGACGACACGCAACCGGTGTTCACCCCGAAGATCGAGCGCAAGACCGACCCGAAGCTGAACCCGAAGATCGACCCCAAGGACCTCCCGGACCCGAAGGCCGGCCCGAAGGTGAACCCCAAGTTCGACCCGAAGGACGACCCGGACCCGAAGATCAATCCGAAGGGCAATCCCAAGGGGAACCCGAAGTTCGACCCGAAGGACGACCCGAACCCGAAGGTCGATCCCAAGGTCGGGCCGAAGGCGGATCCCAAGTTCGACCCGAACCCGAAGGTCGATCCCAAGGTGAACCCGAAGGTCGATCCGAACCCGAACCCCAAGCTCGATCCGAAGGTGAATCCGAAGACCGACCCCGATCCGAAGGGGAACCCGAAGGTGGACCCGACCCCGAAGGTCGATCCCAACCCGAAGCGCGACCCGAAGGACGACCCGCGGCCGAAGTTCGACCCCAAGGTCGGGCCGAAGGTGGACCCGAACCCCAAGGTGGACCCGACGCCGAAGGGGAACCCGAAGGTCGATCCGAACCCGAAGGTCGATCCGACGCCGAAGGGGAACCCGAAGGTCGATCCGATGGACGACCCGCGGCCGAAGGTGAACCCGAAGCGTGACCCGATGGACGACCCGCGGCCGAAGTTCGACCCCAAGGTGGACCCGAACCCGAAGGTGGATCCGACGCCGAAGGGGAACCCGAAGGTCGATCCGCAGCCGAAGCTGCCTCCGAAATTGCCCCCGGTGGTGCAGCCGCAGCCGCAGCCGCAGCCGCAGCCCCAGCCCCAGCCCAAGCAACCGGTGCCCATGCAGCCGGTCCCGCAGCCGCAGCCGAAGCAACCCAAGCAGCCGGTGCCGCAGCCGCAGCCCCAGCCCCAGCCCCAGCCCAAGCAGCCGGTACCGATGCAACCGGTCCCGCAGCCGAAGCAACCGCCCAAGGGCGAACCGAAGGAGCCCCGGGAGCCCAAGAAGGATCGCGACCCGAAGGATGGTGACCCGAAGACGTTCGCCCCGCCGGCGGTCCAGGCTCCGAGGGCTCAGGTGCGGCCCCCGGTAGCGGCGGTGCCGCAGCAGACGCGGCCGATGCCGCCGGTGGCCCAGCCCCAGCCCGCGCGGCTGGCGCCGCAGGCCCAGCCGCGGGTGCAACCGCAACCCGTGCCGGTGCCCAAGGCGCAACCGCGGCCGCAGGCGGTGCCGGTGCCCGTACCGAAGGCGCAACCGCGGGTGCAACCGCAGCCGGTGCCCAGGGCCCAGCCGCGGGTGCAGCCGCAGCAACCGCAGCCGCCGCGGGTGCAGCCGCAGCAGCCGCGGCCCCAACCGCAGCCCAAGGCGCCGGGCCGGGGCCAACCCGATCGCAAGCGGGGGTGACCGCCGCCACGCAAACCAAGCCGCACGCCGCCGGGGGTACCACCCCGGCGGCGTGTGCGTTTCCCGCCCGCCACTTCCCCTTGAATCGCGCCCCGCCTCCCGCGGACAATACCCGCACCGGTCACCGCCCCCGTGCGAGGCACACATGATTGTTGGCGTCCCGAAGGAAGTGAAGCCCGACGAGTACCGCGTCGCGATGGTCCCCGCGGGGGCCGAGGAACTGACGCGGGCCGGGCACACGGTTCACATCCAGAGCGGGGCCGGGGCCGGCAGCGGCATCCCCGACGAGCAGTACGCCGCCAACGGCGCGAAGATCGTGCCCACCGCCGCCGAGGTGTGGCGGGCCGCCGACCTCATCGTGAAGGTGAAGGAGCCGCTCGCCGAGGAGTGGCCCCACATGCGGGCCGGGCAGACGGTGTTCACCTACTTCCACTTCGCCGCCGACGAGCACCTCACCCGGGCCGTCATGAAGTCGGGCATCACGGCGGTCGCCTACGAGACGATCCGGGACGCGAAGGGCACGCTCCCGCTGCTCACGCCGATGAGCGAGGTGGCCGGCCGCATGAGCGTGCAGGAGGGGGCGAAGTACCTGGAGCGGCCGTTCGAGGGCCGGGGCATCCTGCTGGCCGGGGTGCCGGGGGTGCCGCCCGCGACCGTGTCCGTGATCGGGGCGGGCATCGTCGGCGCGAACGCCGCCCGCGTCGCCGCCGGGCTCGGCGCGAACGTGTACATCCTCGACGTGAACCTCGACCGGCTCCGGTACATCGACGACGTGATGCCGCAGAACGTCACCACCGTGTTCAGCAACCGGCTGAACATCCTGGAGTGCCTGCGGCAGTCGGACCTCGTCATCGGGGCGGTGCTGATCCCGGGCGCGAAGGCCCCGCACCTCGTCCGCCGGGCCGACCTCAAGGTGATGCAGCCGCGGGCGGTGGTGATCGACGTGGCCATCGACCAGGGCGGGTGCTTCGAGACGAGCCGCCCGACCACGCACGCGAACCCGACGTACATGGTGGACGACATCGTCCACTACTGCGTCACGAACATGCCCGGCGCGGTCGGCCGCACCAGCACCTACGCGCTGACCAACGTGACGCTCCCCTACGCCGCGCAGCTCGCGAACAAGGGCGTGGACCGCGCGATCAAGGACAACCCGGCGCTGCTCGCGGGCGTGAACGTGCGGGCCGGGAGGGTGACCAACGCCGCCGTCGCCGAGACGTTCGGGCTGGAGTGCGTCCCGGCCGTGTGACGTCGGTAAGCACGAAATTCGAAGCACGAAATCCGAAAGAAGCAAGGAAGCGGAGTTCTGACTTGGTTTCGAGTTTCGTACTTCGGATTTCGTGCTTATTCCCGAAGCACGTCGTCATCCTCGCCGCGTGGTGCGGGGTTCTGTTCCTGTACGGCGTCGCCGACGGGCCGCTGTACCGCACCGAGGCGCTCCGGGCGATCATCGGCCGCGCCTGCCTGGACGGGCAGTGGCTGTTCCCGGTCCTGTACGGCGAACCGTTCCTCACCAAGCCCCCCGGCCACTACGCCGCCATCGGCCTGTGCTCGCTGCCGTTCGGCGAGGTGTCGGCCGCGAGCGCGCGCCTCCCGTCGGTGATCGCCGCGACCGTCAGCGTGTTCCTCGTCTACGGCATGTTCCGCCGCGCCTTTGACGAGCGTGCGGCGCTGCTCGCTTCGCTGCTCCTCCCCACCTCCGTGCTGTGGCTCGACAAGGTGCCCAGCGCCGAGATCGACATGACGCTCGTCGGCTGGGTGACCGCCGCAATCGCCCTCGCACACCGCGCGATCGAACGGGAATCCACCCGGCGAGGGGGGGGGGGGGGGGGGGGGCGGGGGGGGGGGGGGGCCCCCCCTTGGTCGCCCCACCCCCAACCCCGGGGGGGGCCCCCCCCCCCCCCCCCGCCGGCGATCTGGTGGGTTCTGGCTCTCCTCTGCGTCGCGGGCGGCACGCTCACGAAGTGGACCGCACCCGCGTTCTTCTACCTCGCGGTGCTGCCGCTGCTCGCGTGGCGGGGCGAGTGGCGCATCCTGTTCGGCTGGCGGCACCTCGTCGCCGTCGGCGTGGCGGGGCTGGCGTGCGCCACGTGGGTGTTCGCCGTGGCGCAGCAGATCGGCTACGAGTCGCTCTTCGAGACGGTGCAGAAGGAAGCCGCGTACCGGTTCTCGCCGAAGTCGTCTTCCCGCGGCTACCCGTGGGGTGAACTCGGGACGTACCCGCTCCTCGTCCTCGCGGCGCACCTGCCGGTGTCGGCGTTCGCGCTGCTGACGCTCCGGCCGGGGTTCGCCGCGAAGTGGGACGACCGCGGGCAGTTGATGCTGCAACTGCTCCACTGCTGGACGTGGCCGAACCTGCTGTTCTGGACGCTCGTGCCGAACCACAACGTCCGCTACTCGCTGCCGATGTCCCCCGGGCTGATGGGACTCGGCGCGATGGGGTTGCTGAGTTTCTTGGCGAGCGTCGGACGCGAATTCGGGGGGTGGGTTGGACCCGTCGGCCTCACGCGGGCCGCCACCGAGGGCGGCCCCTACCAGCAATACGGGAATTCAACCGGGAGGGACGCCGTGCGGGGGGGGCCCCCCGCCAGCCACGCCGTATGGCAGGACGC
>NZ_JBHYGG010000105.1:0-6132 GCF_051859125.1 Gemmata sp. | reverse complement strand
GGGGGGGCGCCCCAAACCACAATGTGGGCACTCGGGGGTGGGGGCCGCCCGCCGGGGGCGCCCCGCCAGCCACCTCCTGCGTATCCTCGCACGATTCCGGTAGAGCATCCGGGACTCAGGGTGTGCGGCGTGCGCTCGTCGCGTTCCTCGCCGTCTGGCTGGTCGCGAAGGTCGCGTTCGTGCAGTGCGTCGTGGCGGCCCGCGGGGAGAAGCGGAACGCCGAGCCGATCGGCGTCGAACTCCGCGAGCGCGTCCCGGCCGGCGAACCGCTGCACCTGTTCCGGCTCAAGGACGAGGGCGTGATGTTCTACTACGCCCGGCCCGCGGTGCGGCTGCGCGACCCGCGCGACCTGCCCGCCGGCGCGTTCGCCGTCCTGATCCGCCAGGAGTGGGACGACCGGGCTGCGTTCGGTCACCTCCAGCTCGTATACTGGATGCACGATCAGCAGGGCGACCCGCTGATCGTTGTCCGCGCCCCGTCAGCGGGACCACAATGACCGCCGCGCAGAAGCTCAAGCCCGAGCCGCTCACCGTGTCGGCCCTCACCGCACAACTGCGGGGGCTGATCGAGGGGCGGTTCGCGTCGGTGTGGGTCGCCGGCGAGGTGTCGAACTTCACCCGGGCCGCGTCCGGGCACTGGTACTTCACGCTGAAAGACGCCGGCGCGCAACTCAAGGCCGTGATGTTCCGCGGGTTCAACCTGCGGATGAAGTTCGACCCCCGGGACGGCACCGAGGTCATCGCCCGCGGCCGGCTCAGCGTCTACGACCCCCGCGGCGACTACCAGCTCATCGTCGAGGAGATCCAGCCGAAGGGGATCGGGGCGGCCGAACTCGCGCTGCGGCAGCTCAAAGAGAAGCTCCTCGCCAAGGGGTACTTCGACCCGCGGCGGAAGCGGCCGCTCCCGCGGTTCCCCCGGCGCGTCGGGCTCATCGCGAGCCTCAGCGGCGCGGCGATCCGCGACATGGTCGAGCTGTTCGCGCAGCGCTGGCCGCTCACGGAGCTGGTGATCCGCCCGAGCCGCGTGCAGGGCGACGGCGCGGCCGCCGAGGTCGCCGCCGCGGTGCGGATGCTCAACCACTTCCACACGACGCGCGAGCTCCCGCTGCACGCCATCGTCATCGGCCGCGGCGGCGGCAGCACCGAGGACCTGTGGGCGTTCAACGAGGAGGTCGTCGCCGACGCGGTGTTCAACTCGGTCGTGCCGGTCGTGTCCGCGGTCGGCCACGAGATCGACGTGACCGTGTGCGACCTCGTCGCCGACTTCCGGGCCGAGACGCCGTCGGCGGCGGTCGTGGCGCTGACCCCCGACCGCCGCGAGATGGCCGCCGGCCTGCTCGAGCTCCGCACCCGGCTCTACGAGACGGTCGACCGCCGCCTCGAACTGGCCCGGCAGCGGGTCGAACAACTCGCGGCGCGCCCGGCGCTGCGCCGCCCGCTCCAGCGGGTCCGCGACCTGGAGCAGCGGCTCGACACCGTCGCCGAGCGCATGGAGCGGGCCGCGACCGCCCGCGTGGGCCAGACCGCAACCCAACTCGCGGCGCTGGCGTCCCGGCTCGAATCACTTAGCCCCTTGAACGTCCTGACCCGCGGGTATAGCCTGACCCACACGCCCGATGGTAAACTGGTGCGTGACGCCGCCGCGGTGAGGCCCGGCGACGTGCTCGTCACCCGCGTCGCGGCCGGGCGGGTCGTGAGCCGGGTCGAGTCGGTCGAAGGTTCGTAGTCGGACCGCCACAAGTCAACGAGGGGCACGGAGGCCGCCCACCCGCCACCCCCGTCGATTGCATTGACCGCCACCCAGCGCGCACCGCGAGGGCACCGCCGTGGAACGACCTCAACCGCCGCAACCCGACCACGAAGCCGAACTGGCGATCTTGCGAGAATCGATCGAGGACATGAAGGCGGGGCGCGTTCGCCCCGCTCGCGAGGTGCTGAAGGAGATTGCGATTCGGAACAACCTTCCCCTCGAACCGGGGGAGTAGCGATGGCGCTGTTCGCGGTCGGAAGTGACCGTGCCACTGACCTCCCCCCTGGTGGGGGAGGTCGCTTCGAGTCTTCGAGGAGCGGGTGGGGGGAAGCGAGAACGCGCGTCGTGCGTTCCCCCCCCCACCCGGCTCGCAGAGCCTCGCCACCCTCCCCCACCAAGGGGGAGGGCAAGAACGGTCGACGGTTACGCTTCCACACGATCCGGTGCGAGCCGCGTTCTCCGACCTGTGACCCGCACGAGAGTGCCGATGCCCGCGACCACCGAGTCCCCGCCGCCGCGGTTCGAGCAGGCGCTCGCCGAACTCGACACCATCCTCCGCGAACTGGAGGACGGCACCACGAGCCTTGAGGACGCCCTCGCCCGGTACGAGCGCGGCGTCGGGCTGCTCCGCCAGTGCTACGCCCAGCTCCGCGACGCCGAGCAGAAGGTCAAGGTGCTCGCCGGGCTCACCGACGACGGCGGGGCCGACCTGAAGCCGTTCGACCACGTCGCCAGCATCGAGACCGCCAAGGCCGCCGTCCGAAAAAGCCCGAAACCGCCCCGCGACACGGGAATACCAGAGTGACTTCGGGGATCAACATTCACTGTCGATGGCGAGACATGGCACCGGCCCGCGACTATAAATCGACAACTCGCGACCCGGGGGCGTGCCGTGCCCGCTGACCCGTGGTCCGAGTTGACCGCGCGGCAGGCGCGGATCGAGGCCGCGCTGCG
The DNA here is from genome assembly GCF_051859125.1 of Gemmata sp. Taxonomy (NCBI): domain Bacteria; kingdom Pseudomonadati; phylum Planctomycetota; class Planctomycetia; order Gemmatales; family Gemmataceae; genus Gemmata; species Gemmata sp. Next base: position 3,428 of record NZ_JBHYGG010000105.1, on the reverse strand, counting down.
GGCGCACCTTACCGCCCTCGCGGCCGACGCGCCGGGGCCGGTCCGCGACGCGATGGCGTACAGCCTGCTCGCGGCCGGCAAGCGGCTCCGCCCGCTGCTCACGGTGCTGGCCTGCGAGGCGGCCGGCGGGACCGAGGAGCGGGCGCTGCCCGGGGCCGTCGCCATCGAGATGGTCCACACGTACTCGCTGGTCCACGACGACCTGCCGGCGATGGACGACGACGACCTGCGGCGCGGCGTGCCGACGTGCCACAAGAAGTTCGGCGAGGCGCTCGCGATCCTCGCCGGCGACGCGCTCCTGACGATGGCGTTCGAGGTCGCCGCCCGGGTTAACGGGCCGCGGACCGCTGCGGTTAGTTGTCTGACGATCGCGGAGGGGGCCGGGGCGGTCGGGATGGTCGGCGGGCAGACCCTCGACCTCATCGCCGACGGGCGAATTGCCTGGGCGAGCGGGGGACGCGAGTCCCCCGGTGGTTCGGACCTCGCCCGGCTCGAAGACCTGCACGCCCGCAAGACGGGCGCGCTGTTCCGGGCCTCGCTGCGGCTCGGCGTGTTCGCCGCGCAGGCCGAGCGGCACGAGGGGGCCGACCCGAAGACGCTCGCGGCCGCCGACCGGTACGCCGCCGCGTTCGGGCTGCTGTTCCAGGTGACGGACGATCTGTTGGACGTCGAGAGCACGGCCGACAAGGCCGGGAAGCGGGTGGGCAAAGACGCCGCCCGCGGCAAGCTGACCTATCCCGGGCTCCTTGGAGTTGAGGAGTCGCGACGGAGGGCGGCGGAACTGGGCAAGCAGGCGACCGCGGCGGCCGACGAACTCGGCTCCCCGCTCCTCGCCGAACTCGCCCGGTACGTGGTAACCAGGGAACGGTGAACTGGGGGTTGTCGGTCAGTTGTTGCGAGTTGGGCGGAGGGGCGAGCGGCCCCGGCACCACCCACTCCCAGCAGCCACCCGCCACTCTCCGAGGGGAACGACATGACGAAGCTCCTGCCCCAGATCAAGTCCCCGGCCGACCTGCAAACGCTCTCGGACGAGCAGTTGCAGAACCTCACCCAGGAGATCCGCGACGAGCTGGTCCGGGTGATGACCGCCCGCCCGGCGCACTTCGCGAGCAACCTCGGCGTCGTCGAGCTGTGCCTCGCCCTGCACCTCACCTACGACTTCTCGAAGGACCGGCTGATCTGGGACACCGGGCACCAGGTGTACCCGCACAAGCTCGTCACCGGCCGGTACGACCGGTTCCACACGATCCGCACCCGCGGCGGGCTCATGGGGTTCCCGCACCCCGGCGAGTCGCCCTACGACCTGTTCATGACCGGCCACGCCGGGTGCAGCGTCTCCACCGCGTCGGGCCTCAAGGCCGGCGACGACCTCCTCGGCGAGACCGGCCGCCAGTCGGTCGCGGTCATCGGCGACGGCGCGCTGCCCAGCGGCATCGTGTTCGAGGCGCTCAACAACATCGGCGGCATGGGCCAGGACGTCCTGGTCATCCTCAACGACAACAAGATGTCGATCTGCCCCCGCACCGGCGGGCTCGCGAACTACCTCGACAACTGCCGCATGACCGGGCTGTACCAGGGCGGCAAGCGGCGCGTCAACCAGGTGCTCAACGCGATCCCGGTGTTCGGCAGCATGGCGCAGGCCGCGCTCGAGCAGTGCCGCGACGGGCTCAAGGCGTTCTTCAAGGACGGGATGCTGTTCGAGGAACTCGGGTTCCGGTACTTCGGGCCGATCGACGGGCACGACCTGCCCGGCATGCGGCGGATGCTCGCGAACCTCAAGACGCAGAAGGGGCCGCTGCTCCTGCACGTCTTCACGAACAAGGGCCACGGCGTCGCGCAGGCCGCGGAAGACCCGGTCACCTACCACACCCCGCCGGTGTTCGAAGAGGTCGGCCCGAACCGGCACGTGGTGTCGTTCCGCAAGGGCGGCGCGAAGGGGTACACCGACGCGATCAGCTTCGCGCTCCACGAGGAGATGCAGAACGACCCGAAGGTCGCCGTGATGACCGCGGCCATGTGCCAGGGGAACAAGCTGGAGAAGGTCCGCGAGGACTTCCCGGACCGGTTCTTCGACGTCGGCATCTGCGAGAGCCACGCGGTCGCGTTCGCCGCGGGCATGGCGAAGGCCGGCATGAAGCCGGTGGTGGACATCTACAGCACGTTCCTCCAGCGGAGCTTCGACCAGATCTTCCAGGAGGTGTGCCTGCAGAACCTGCCGGTGGTGTTCGCGATGGACCGCGCCGGCCTCACCGGCCCCGACGGCCCGACGCACCACGGCGTGTTCGACGTGCCGTACATGCGGCTGTTCCCGAACATGGTGAGCATGGCCCCCGGCGACGAGAACGACGTCGCCCCGATGCTGCACTACGCCCTGAACCAGCCGTCGCCGATCTCGATCCGCTACCCGAAGACGAACCTGGAGAAGGTCGAGCGCACCGACCCGGTCACGCCGATCGAACTGGGCAAGGCCGAGGTGATCTCGACGGGCGACGACGGGTGCTTCGTCGCGTTCGGCACGCTGCTCTCGACGTGCGTGGCCGCCGCGAAGAAGCTCAAGGCCGAGGGGCTCAACGTCGGCGTCATCAACGCCCGGTTCGTGAAGCCGCTCGACAAGGAGACGATCCTGAAGGCCGTCGAGACGCTGCCGGTTGTGGTGACGGTCGAAGAGGGCACCATCGAGGGCGGGTTCGGCTCGGCGGTGCTCGAAGCCGCGAACGCCGCCGGCCTCGACACGCGGAACGTGGTCCGCTGCGGCCTGCCGGACCGGTTCGTCGAGCACGGCGAGCGCACCGAACTCCTCGCCGAGTGCGGCCTCAGCGCCGACAAACTCGCCGACTTGGTGCGCTCGCGTCGCGCTGCGGAGACGCAGGTGGCGTGAAAACCGAAGAGTTTGATCCGCAGATTTCGCAGATGGACACAGATTTCAAGGCACGGGTCGTAGGGCCGGCTGTGCCGGCCTCCTCAAGAGCGGCCGGCGCAGCCGGCCCTACGACTTTCTGTACAGGGGGAGCAGGATGCATCCTCGCCGGCATCTCTCCGTTCGCGAAGCGATCGAATTACTGGTGCTCGTGCTCTGCGTGCCCATCGTCATCGTTGCGATCTGGTTGGCCACCGCCAGGCCAGGCATCGGCGATGTGGATGTGGCCAAGAGTAAGATCAAGAACGGCATGACCAAGGACCAGGTGCGTTCGGTGTTGGGTGCCCCTCACCAGGATGGGGGAACGTGGCTCTATTGGAACACGAGACTTGGTGACAGTATTCTTCGGGTACACTTCGGAGATGACCATTGCGTCATCTCTACCGACTGCTGGGCGAATTGAAGGTGGCCGAAACACACCCGGTCCGCATCGTCGCTGGTGTTGAAGAAGCGTGGTGCCCCTCACCCGCGACTCGAAGACTCGTCGCGACCTCTCCCCGTAGGAACGGGG
>NZ_JBHYGG010000104.1:0-12343 GCF_051859125.1 Gemmata sp. | reverse complement strand
TGGTGGTGACATCTGACCACCGCGATGTAAGCACCTGAGGTTGCGGAAAGTGCAGATTCTAAGGAGAACGGCGAAGATCGCCGGATCGCAATTCAACTCCTGCTCACACGCAAGAATCCCGAGTTCGCCAAGACGCTCCGCACGCTTCTCGATGATCCGGCGGTTCGCACGGCGGCCATTCGCGGACTCGCCGCCTTCGCCGATGCTGAGACACCGGCGGCCATCATCAAGGCGTATCCGAAGTTCACCGCGGAGGAGAAACTCGACGCGGTGCAAACACTTGCCGCCCGCAAGGAGTGGGCGAACGAGCTTCTCGACGCCGTCGAGAAGCAGCAGGTACCGCGGGCCGACATTCCCGTCACGACCGCCCGTCAGATTCTCGCGCTCAATGACAAGGCACTGTCACAGCGATTGGAAACCGTGTGGGGCAAGATCGGCGTTGCGTCGAAGGAGCGGGCCGCACTCACGAAGAAGTGGAAGGAACTGCTCACCGAGGACACGCTCGCGAAGGCGAGCGCCGCGAACGGTCGTGCGCTGTTCGCGAAGCACTGCGGGGCGTGCCACAAGATGTTCGGCGAGGGGCAGGCGGTCGGGCCGGAACTCACCGGCTCGCAGCGAACGAGCCTCGATTACGTGCTCGAAAACGTCCTCGACCCCAGCGCCGTCGTGCCGCGCGAGTTCCAGATGGTGAACTTCACCACGGTCGACGATCGCGTCATCTCCGGCATCGTGCTCCGCGAGACGAAGGACGCAATCACCGTCCGCACGACCAACGACACCGTCGTGCTGCCGACCGGCGACATCGCCGCCCGCAAGCAGACGAACGTGTCGATCATGCCCGACGGCCTGTTCGACCAACTGAAGCCCGACGAGGTCCGCGACCTGATCGCGTTCCTACGGGCCAAGGAGCAAGTGCCGCTGCCGAAGTGACTGCGGAATGCTCGGTCGAAAACCTGTCGAGAACCGCTGGGGTGGTTGGCGGTCCGCCACGAAGGGGCGGCCCCTACCGGACGATTCGCCTCTGGTTCGCACGGGCCGCCCTCCGTGGCGGCCCGTGCCATTCGAGCCACCAGCACCAGCGCCCAACGTCCAACTACGGAACCGCTATTTGTCTCGCCCGGACTCGCGACTAAAAAACCACCTGTTGAGCGCCCGTGGCGCTCGCGGTCGCGACGGGGAGGGGCGGGCGTGACGTCAGGAACTCCGAACGATCCGGGGGAAGCCGGCCGCCGGGTGCGACTGGTCGAGGAGGCGCGGCGGGGCTCTCCCGACGCGCTGGGCCGGCTTCTGGAGTTGTTCCGACCCGACGTGCTCGGGTTCGTCCGCGCCGATCGTGCGGGCCAGCCGTCCCGGGCCGGCGGTGCCGACCTCGTGGAGCAGACGCTCCTGGCGGCGGGGCAGGGCCTCGGGCACTTCGAGGGCACCACGGACACGGAACTGGCCGCGTGGCTCCGCGCCGTCTTCGACCGCACCGCGGCGGCTTCTGGGGAGCCGGATGCCGGGACCGGTGCGGCCCCCGGCGAGCAAGCGGAGGCCGTCGAACGCGCCGTCGCACGCCTGCCGGAGGCGTACCGCCAGGTGATCGACCTGCACAACCGCCGGCACCTGACCTTCGCGGAGATCGCCCCCGTGGTCGGGCGCTCGCCCGAGGCCGTCCGCCGACTGTGGGCCCGGGCCGTCGAGAAACTCCAACGCGAACTCGGGCTGTCATGACGCACGCCCCCGACGACGAACCCATTGACCCGCGGTACGTCGACCTGGTCACCGGCCTCGACGCCGCCCTCGCCGACCACGGGCCCGACGTGGGGTGGGACGCGCCGACCCTGCCCCGCGACCTGCGGGTGCCCTTCGAGCACGCCCGGGACTGCCTGGTCCTGCTGGCCCGGGTCTGGCCCCGGCCCGAGGCGCCGGGGGCCGCTGCCCCGGCCCCGGCCGGGCCGAGCCCCCTCGCCCTCTGGATCCGCAACCGCGTCACGCCCGAGGGAATCCGCCACTTGAAGGAGGAGGTCCGGACGCTCGCCGGGCGGTTCCAGATCGAGCGGCGGCTGGGCCGGGGCAGCTTCGGCACGGTGTACCGGGTCCACGACCCGGTGACCCGCGGCCCGCTCGCCGTCAAGCTCCTGCACCGCGTCACCCCCGAGGGGGTCGGCCGGTTCAAGCAGGAGTTCCGGACGCTGGCGGACGTGGCCCACCCGAACCTCGTGACGTTCCACGAGCTGATCGGTGCGGACGGCGCGTGGTTGATCACGATGGAACTCGTGGACGGGACCGACCTGCGGTCCCACCTCCGGGCCCGCCCGGGGGACTGGGACCGCCTGCGGGCCGTGCTGCGCCAGCTCGCGCTGGGCGTAAACGCGATGCACGGGAACGGGATCCTGCACCGGGACCTCAAGCCCCACAACGTCCTCGTCACGGACGCGGGGCACGTGAAGGTCGTCGACTGCGGCATCGCGACCTACCTCGCCGCCCAGGACGGCCGGCCGACGTACCTCGCGGGGACGGCCGGCTACATGTCCCCGGAGCAGGCCGGGTGCCTGCCGCTGGGCCCGGCCAGCGACTGGTACAGCGTCGGGGTCATGCTGTACGAGGCGCTCGCCGGCACGCGGCCGCTCGCGGAGACGGCCACGGAGGTGCTGCGGGGCCAGCGGGCGCCGGCCCCCGTCGCGCCCCTCCCCCCGGGCGTTCCGGGCGACCTGGCGGCGCTGTGCGAGGCCCTGCTGTGCCGCGACCCAGCGGGGCGGCCGAGCGGGGCCGAGGTGCTGCTGCGGCTCGGCGGCCCGGCGCCGGCGGGGGGCGGCACCGCGGCCGCCGGGCCCGCCCCGGCGTTCGTGGGTCGGGCGGCGGAACTGGCCGAACTCCACCAGGCGTTCCGGCAGGTGGGCCGGCGGCACGCACAGGTGGTGTGCGTCCACGGCCCGTCGGGGATCGGCAAGAGCACCCTGATCAGGCAGTTCGTGGAACAACTCCGGGCCGGCGGAGACGCGGTGGCCCTCGTCGGCCGGTGCCACGAGCGCGAGTCGCTGCCATTCAAGGCGTTCGACGGCCTGGTGGACGCGCTGGCGCGGTTCCTTCAGGACCCGGCAGCGGGTGCCGTTGCGGCCGTGCTCCCGGCGGACGTGGGCCTGCTGGCGAAAGTGTTTCCGGCGCTCCGAACGGTCCCCGAGGTCGAGCGGTGCGCCGCCGCGGCCCCGGAGGTGCCCGACCCGGTGGACTTCCGCCGCCGGGCGTTCGGGTCGCTGCGGGATGTCCTGGGCCGGCTGGCTCGGGACCGCGCGGTCGTCCTCGTGATCGACGACCTGCAGTGGGGTGACGAGGACAGCGCGCGGCTGCTCGTGGACCTCCTCGCGCCGCCCGACCCGCCCCCCGTCCTCCTGCTCGGGTGCTGCCGCAGCGAGAACCTGGCGACCAGCCCGTTCGTCCGGTCGCTGGCGGCGACCGCGGCGGTCCCCGGGGCCGCCCTCCGCGTGCGGGAGCTGGAAGTCGGCACCCTGTCCGACGCCGAGACGCGGGCCCTGGCCGCGGCCCTCCTCGGCACCGAAAACCCGCCGGAGCGGGCGGCGCTGATCGCGCGGGAGTCGGGGGGAGTGCCCTTCTTTCTGGAGCAACTCGCGCGGTCCGTCTGGACGGCGGCGCCGGCGGCCGGCCGCGACGCGAACCTGGGCGCGGTCATCCGTGCCCGCGTCGATCAGTTGCCCGCCGACGCCCGCACCCTGCTCGAAGCCGTTGCCGTCGCGGGGCGGCCGGTGCGGCAGCACGACGCCTACGCCGCCGCCGGCATCGGGCTCCAGCGCCGGGACGCGCTGACGGCGCTCCAGGCCGGGCAGTTCGTCCGCACGACCGGGCCGGGGGCCGACGACCTCGTCGACGCGTACCACGCCCGCATCCGTGACGCCGTGTCGGCGGGCCTGGGGCCGCAGGCGGTGGCGCGGCATCACCTCCGGCTGGCGGTGACGCTGCGGGACTCGGGGCGCGGGGACCCTGAGGCGGTCAGCGACCACTTCCTCGGGGCGGGGGAGCACGCCACAGCGGCCGAGTTCGCCGAGCGGGCGGCGGACCAGGCCGTCGCGGCCGTGGCGTTCGACCGGGCGGCCCGCCTGTACCGCCGCGTCCTGGAACTGGCCCCGGCGACTCCCAGGTACCCCGAGGTGCGCCGCAAGCTGGCCGACGTCCTCGCGCACGCAGGCCGCGGGGCGGAGGCCGGTCCCGAGTACCTGGCCCTGGCGGCCGGGAGTTCCGGGCCGGAGCAGATCGACCTCCGCCGCCGGGCGGCGCACGAGTTCCTGACGGCCGGCCTGTTCGAGCAGGGGTACGGGGTCGTCGAAGCCGTCCTCGCCGCGGTCGGGACCGGCTACCCCAGGACGCCCCGCCGGAGACTGCTCGCGCTCCTCTGGCAGCGCGCGCGCCTGTGGCTGGGCGGGTACCGCTTCCGGTGCTCCCCGGGGCCGGTCGCCGCACCCGACCGCACCCGCCTGGAGGCCTACTGGACCGCGTTCGTGGCCATGGGGAACACCGACAACCTGCGGGCGATCGGGTTCGCGACCCGGCACCTGCGCCTGGCGCTGCGGGTCGGCGACCCGAGGCACCTCGCGATCGGCTTCGCCGGCGAGGCCTTCGTGATCGGGGTCGAGCCCTCGCTCCGCCCGCGGGCGCGGCAGTTCCTGGCGACCGCCGAGGAGTTGGCCGGCCGGTCCCCCGACCCCTACCCCGCGGCCCTTATCGCCGTCGTCAGGGCGTTCCTCGCCGTCATGGAGGGGCGGTGGCGGGACACGGTCGCGCTGTCCGACGCGGCCGTAGCGATCTGCCACCGGCAGTGTCCGGGGGCGCAACCCGAGACGTTCAACGCCCGGCTCTCGACGTTCCACGCCCTGTTCCACCTCGGGGAACTCCGGGACCTCGCGGGGCGGCTCCCCCCGCTCCTCCGCGAAGCCGACGCCCGGGGCGACGTCCTCCTGTTCGTGTTCCTGCGGACCGGGTGCTGCAACGCGGCGTGGCTCGCGGCCGACGACCCGCGCGGGGCGCGGGCCGAGGCGCGCGCCGCGACGGACCGGTGGCCCAGCCGGGAGTTCCACTTCCCGCACTACTGGGCGCTCGTGGCCGAGTGCCAGATCGACCTGTACGAGGGCCGCGCATACGACGCCCACCGCCGGCTCGAAGAGCGGTGGGCCGCGCTCGCCGGGTCGCACCTGCTCCGCGTCCCGATCATTCGAATTGACATGTGGAACCTGCGGGCCCGGTGCGCTCTCGCGAGGGCGGCCGCAGCCCCGGACCCCCGGCCGTTCCTGCGGGCCGCCGAGCGCGACGCCCGGCGCATCGAGCGGGAGCGGGCGGGGTGGTCCGACCCGGTCGCTCGCCTGCTCCGGGCGGGGGTCGCCGCCGTCCGGGGCGACGCGGCGGGTGCCGCGGGGCACCTGGCGGCCGCGGCCCGCGACCTCGACGCGGCCGACATGGGCCTGTACGCCGCGGCCGCCCGGCGGTGCCTGGGCCGCATCCGCGGTGGCGAGGAGGGGGCCGCTCTCGTGCGGGCGGCCGACGCGTGGATGCACGCGCAGAACATCCGCCGGCCGGACCGGATGAGTCACATGCTGGCGCCCGGGTTCCCCGCGGGCCCCGGCTGATTTCCTCCCCGACCGCCCCGGGGGCACCCGTGGGCACGAATCCCTAAGCGGTGAAGCAGGCGAGGTGCAACGCCACCCGCACAGGCCACGAACCCGGCCCCGCGGACCCGGCCAACGAAAAAGCCCCCCGCAGAGCGGAGGGCCTTCGAGTGTCGCACGACCCGGTCGGGGTCAGTAGCGGCTCGTGCCGCCCGAGCCGCCGCTCGACCGCGGCCGGTCCTCGCGCGGCTTGGCCTCGTTCACGGTCAGGTTCCGGCCCTGGAACTCCCGCGTGTTGAGTTCCTGGATGGCGAGGTCCCCGCCGTCACGCATCTCGACGAACGCGAACCCCCGGCTCCGCCCCGTCTCCCGGTCGGTGACCACCTGGGCGCTCGACACCTGCCCGTACTCCCCGCACAGGGCGGTGAGGTCGTCCGACGTGGTGCCGAAGGCCAGGTTCCCGACGTACAGCTTCTTCAAGAGATACCTTTCGCGGCCGTGTCCCGGCCGCTAACTGAAAACACACGGTCCCGGCGGCACGGCGCCGCAGTGGACAGACGCCGAACCGGGTCGGGCGTACGAGCCTGACCCCAGCGGCAGCACCGGTTGTTCGATCGGGGTACGTCGTCGGAGGTGGGGCTCAGAGCAGCGGTACCGGGACAGAGCAGGACGGGGGCAGCGAGTTCGTCGTCTCGGGCGGAATCGTTATTCCGCCTTCCATGCCACTATACGGTACCGACGCACGCGGTCCGACCGGAATCCCGTTATTATTCCCGGCCCTGCCCGGGACGGACGAGCGTCGCCCGCGGGGAGGCACAACGGGGCCGCCCGCACTTGCGTCGGCCGCGGGGGCGGCGTATGTGTCCCCCGCGGCGCGTGCCGCACGGAGATGGTTGCCATGGCTGACAGAGAGTTCCCGGTCCTGGTCGGGGTGTTCGGCGACCGGGTGAGGGCCGAGCGCGCGGCCACCGAACTGCGGGCCGAGGGGTACGGGGACGACCAACTGGGCGTCGTGTGGCCCGGCGCGGGCGGGCCGTGCGGGATTGGCGGCCTCGGTGCCGTCGCGGGGGAAGGGGTCGCGCCCCACCTGGCCCTGCTCGGGGTCGGCGGGGACGCGTCGGCCTACTACCAGCGCGAGGTGGCGGCGGGCCGCTGCCTGCTCCTCGTCGGCGGGGCGTCCGGTCCCGGGCACGCCCGGACGGCGATTGGCAGGAACTGCGGGTCGTTCCGCCTCCCCGAGGAGGCCCGGGCGGCTTGAGCGGGGGTCCGGGGGCACCACCGGTCCGTCACGACACACCGAACCGAGGCCGGCGCGGTGCGGTACGCGCCCCGTTCCGGGTCGTGTTCTTCATCCTCGTCGCGGTGCCCGTCGTCGGCCCGGTCACGGGCCGGTGGGGTGCGTGGCTCGGGCCGGGCCTACCCGCGGATGAGCTCGGCACCCTCGGTCGGCAGGATCGCCCGGCCCGCGCGGCGGGCCGTTACCTTGGTCACCTCGGCCCCGAACACCAGCACCAGTGCCGAGAAGTAGATCCACACGAGGAAGGCCATCAGCGAGGCCGCGGCGCCGAACCCGGACAGCGCCCCCGTGTGCCTCAGGTACACCCCGATTAGGTACTTCCCCGCGGTGAACAGGGCCGCGGTCAGAAGGGCCCCGGCCCCCACGTCGCGCCAGCTCAGCGTGGTGTTCGGCAGGTACTTGAAGATCATCGCGAACAGGAGGGCCTCGGCCCCGAACAGGGCCACCGCGTTGGCCGCCGCCCCGGCGGCCTCGGCCCCCGGCACCGCTCCCGCGGCGTACCGCCCCCCGGCCTCGGTCGCCGAGGTCAGGACCAGGGACGCCAGCATCAGCACGCCGACCGCGACGCCCATTCCGAGCGACGTCAGGCGGGCCAGCGCGAACGTGCGGAGCGGGCGGCCCGGCTTCGGCCGGACCCCCCAGACGTCGTTCAGCGCCTCCTGCATCTCGGCGAACACGCCCGTCGCCCCGACGAGGAGCGTGACCAAGCTGACCGCGACGGCCACGGGCCCCGCCCCCGGCCCGTGCGCGTTCGCAACGGCCCCCTCGACCGCGGCCGCGGCCTGCTCCCCCACCAGCCCGGCGAGCCGCTCGGCCACCTCGCCACGGGCCGCGTCCGTCCCGTACACCGCGCCGGCGATCGCGAGGGCGATGACCACGAGCGGGGCGAGCGACAGGGCCGTGAAGAACGCGAGCGCCGCGGCGATCCGCGGGGCCCGGTCGTCCAGCCACGCCTCGCCGGCCTCCCTGACGACGTCCCACACCACACGGAGTCGCATATCGTTCTCGCCCGAGGTGCGTTCGCCCGGTCGCCCGGCGGGGTGCCGGGGGTGGTGTCACGATAAGCAAACGCGCGGCCCCCGCCCATTTGTCCCCCGGGGTACTTCGAACGGCCGAGGTCGGGGCGTTCAGGGCCGCTCGGCCCTGGCGGGGCGGGACTCGCCGATCCGCAGGCGGCACCGCGACCTCTCGCTCACCGGCCGCGGACCCGCAGCCGCCTGATGTCCTGGGCCTTCCAGGCAGCGGTGGCGATGAACGCGGCCCCCAGGAACGCTAGCGGCACGGTGAACGCGAGCGGAGTCGCCCGCCCGGTCAGGTCCGCGACGAGCCAGACGGTGTTCATCACGATCCAGCAGTTCAACCCCAGGTCGGCCAACCGGGTGCCCCGCTTCTGCCGCCAGCCGAGGACGAGGAACCAAACCCCCGTGACGACGGTCAGCGCGGCGAAGGCGTAAGCCGGCCACGCCAGCTTGCACATCCAAAGGGCGTCCATCGTGAACCAGGCTACCGAGTTCAGCGGATCGACGACCCGATTGGCGAACGACGTCGGGGCTTGATCCCCGCCCCCCGACCCCGGTCCGTCGTGTGGGGATTCCGGCTCTTGCATCGGTGGCACCTCGGGGGACGGTCGGTCACTCACTTCTTGCCCTTCTTCTTCGGGGCGGGCTTCTTTGCCTCGGGCTCCGCCGCCGGCAGAGTCCCCCCGCTCCCACAAACGCCTGGCAGGGGACGCCGGGCGCGGCCGCCGACGAGAGGACCGCTGCCCACCGGGGGCGCGGTGCCCTTGCCCTTGTGCCGACGTGGTCGGACGTGAACTTTGGGGTGGGGCGGGTGACGATACCGGGTAGCCAGCCCAGGCACATCCCGGCAAGGAGCACGCGTCGCGCCAAACGTCGCCGATCTTCGCCGGCCTGCGGCCGTACCTCGACGGGGCTTCGAACTGACCGCCCACGGGCCGAGCGGGTGAGCGTCGAGGTACCTTCGCACGCGACTGCTGCGGCTCGTCGAGCGGGCCGGCCTGAACCCGTGGCCGCGGGTGTTCTCCAGGGCCGCCGGCGAGGGCGGTGCAGATTCCGGCGCGGACGGTAGCGGGCACAAAAAGACCGGAGCGGACAGAGTCGATCGGGTTGCTTGATATCAAGCGTCCCGAACTGCTCTGTCCGCTCCGGTCTTCTCAAGTCTCGCCGACCAAGTGACCCTACCGGGATTTGAACCCGGGTTTTGGCCTTGAGAGGGCCACGTCCTAGACCACTAGACGATAGGGCCTTATCGCATCTTTGTAGCGCCGCGTGGCCCCGGCGTCAAGGGCTGGTCCGTCACTTCCCGCCGACGAGGGGCACGTCGGCGAGCGCCAGCGGCACCTCGACGGCGCGGGCCTGCGTCCCCCAGAACGACACCACCGCGGGCGGCCCGTGCCCCTCCTTCTCGCGGTGCAGTTCGAACTCGAGCCGGAACACCCGCCGCTTCGCGTCAGTGTCGATCTGGTTCGCCCCGCTGCTGAGCCCGAGCGTGTACGGCTTGCCGGCGGCGTCGGTGACGCGGAGCCCGTAGACCGTGTGGTTCCCGGACCGGGCGCCGCCCTTCGCGCCGGGCAGGTCGTCGTCCACGTTCGCGGCCCGCACCGCCGTCATGTCGTAGGCGAGGCGCACGCTCGCCACCATGCGGCCTTGCACGTCGGTCGAATAGGTCACCGAGACCTCGGTGCCGCCCGCCCCGGTGCCGGTCGCGGCCTTGCCGGCCTCCAGGTCGCGGACCTCGCACAGCGGCTCGACCCCGGTGCGGACGGTCGCGAACACCGAGACGCCGAGTTCCTTCGCGGCCGCTGTGGGCTTCTCGGGCTGCTTGAACCGCACCACCGCCTGCCGGGCGTTCGGCCGGAACCCGCCGGGCAACACGAACGCCGAGCCGGTGTCGCGGGCCGTGGTGAAACTGCCGTCGGGATTGCGGATGAGGATGGTGCCGAAGCGATCCGCCAGTTCGTCCTTCGTTGCGTCAGGGAAGAACTCGGGGGCGAGCTTCCCGCCGGCGGCGTCGGTCGCGCGTGTGACCTTGGTCGCAGCGGTGCCCTCCCACTGGAGCCGCGGCTCGGGCCACGCCTGGAGCAGTGCGGTCGGGTGCGGGGTGGCGAGCGGCAGCACGTTTTTCGGGAACGGCACCGCCTCGACCAGTACCGCGCCGCTTACTGCGAACGGCCGCTTCGGCGCACCGTCGCGGGCCTCCAGCACGACGGCCCGGTCGCGGTCGGCGGCGATCCGCACGCCGGGCTTCGCGCGGCCCAGGTACGGCACCGCGCCCGGGGCGACGTACCCGCCGACGCCGGCGATCTGCGCGTCGGCCGCGTCGCACACCTTCAGCACCGCGTCCCAGAACGCGACCTTCCCGTTCGTGGAGACGGTGACCTTCTTCGAAGCGAGGTCTTCGGGCTTCACCCCGCCGGTCACGACCTCCCACTTCACCTGCTTGGAAAGCTCCGCGAGGACGGCGTCGAGCGGCTGGTCCCGGGCGTCGAGTTGGACGAGCGAGGGGGCGAGGATCTTATCGTTGGCGAGGCGGCGCTCGGCCTTTCGCAGTAACTCCTGTGCGCGGCGGGCGGTCTCGGGGTTGTCCGACTTCGCCCCGGCCCGTAGCTCCTCGATCGCGGCTGAACCAAGTCCGTCGAGTCGCTTGCTCGCGGCCTCGCGTTCGAGGAAGTCCTGGCTGCCGAGTTGCGCGACGAGTCGGGCCGCCTCGGTCGGCCTCGCGGCCGCCGGCTCATCTGCAACGCCGAGCGCGAAAGCGAGGAGCAGTGCCGGGACGGGCAGGAGGTGGCGCATGGGTGACCCAGCGGGCGTAGCGTGCGGCGGGCACTCCAGCGTACCCGAAACGAAACCGCCGGGGCAAGCGCCCCGGCGGGGTGGGTTACATTTGGGGCGCGTGAGTCTCCGAGAGTTGAATCGCGCCCAAGACTCGGGGGGCTCACGCACCCCCGCTCGCCAAATCATCATCCCAGCAGCTTCTCGACCAACCGGCCCTCGCGGAACAGCGACATCGGGCGGCCGGTCGGGGTCTGGAGTTCGGTGCCCAGGTCGATGCCGAGGTTGTGGAAGATCGTGCTCGCCAGGTCGTCGGGGGTGCAGGGGTCGGTCGCCGGGGCCGTGCCGCTCGCGTCGGTCGTCCCGTGGGCGTACCCGCGCTTGAACCCGCCGCCGGCCACCACCGCCGCCATCGACCGCGCCCAGTGGTCGCGGCCCGCGGTCTTGTTGATCTTCGGGGTCCGGCCGAACTCGCCGGCGCACATCACGATCGTGCTGTCGAGCAGCCCGCGGTCGTCCAGGTCCTCGACGAGCGCCGAGAGCACCTGGTCGACGGTCGGGGCGAGCCGGGTCCTGTGGGCCTCGAACGTCTTGCCGTGCGTGTCCCACCCGCCGAGGCTGACGGTCGCGAACCGCACGCCCGACTCGATGAGCCGCCGGGCCGCCAGCGCGCCCTGGCCGAACGGCGTGGGGCCGTACATCTCGCGGGCCGCGGCCTTCTCGGCGCCCAGGTCGAGCGCCTTGCGGGTCTTGTCGCTCTTGAGGATCTCGAGGGCCTGCTGGTGGAACGTGTCGAGCCCGTCGACGAGTTCGTTCGACCGGTCGAGGCCGGCGAACCCGCCGTCGAACTTGCGGAGCAGCACGTCGCGCTTCTCGAGGTCGTCGAGGGTGAACGTGCCCTTCAGGGTGAGCCCGCGGACGCTGAACCCGCCGCCCTTGGCCGCCCCGTCCTTGCCGCCGCCGCTGCCCTCGATCATGAACGGGTTGTACCCGGTGCCGAGGTAGCCCGCGAGGCCCGCCGACCCGTTGCGGAGGTCGCTGAACGTGACGTACGGCGGCACCCCGAGTTCGGTCTTTAGCAGCTTGGCGGCGATCGAGCCCATCGCCGGGTACTGGAGCGCCGCCGTCGGCTTGTTGCCGGTGGTCATGAACACGGTCGCCGGGCCGTGGCTCGGGATCGTGTGGTACAGCGAGCGGACCACGCTGACCTTGTTGGCGACCGCGGCCATCTTCGGCAGCGTCTCGGCGAACTGCACGCCCGGGGCGCTGGTGGCGATCGACTTGAACTCGCCGCGGATGCCCTCGGGGGCGTCGGGCTTGTTGTCCCACATGTCGATCGTGGCCGGGCCGCCGGCGAGCCACAGCAGGATCACGCCCTTGGCCTTGGGTTTCGCCGCGCCGAGGTCGCCCTTGGTCGCGGCCGCACGGGCCTCGGCGGCCAGGACGCCGGGGAGCGTGAGTCCCAGCGCGGCGGCCGAGCCGACGGTCAGGAAGTCGCGGCGGTGGAACCCTTCGCAGTCCGTTCGCGTGATCGACATGGCAGCGTCTCCGGCGGGGGTAGGGGCGGGGTTCGTCGAGCCACGGGGGTCACCCCCGGGGTGGCCGGCTCCGCACCACGGGGGTGAACCCCGTGGCTCGAAAGCAGGGGGGCAGTGGTTCAG
>NZ_JBHYGG010000103.1:0-12392 GCF_051859125.1 Gemmata sp. | reverse complement strand
TCACCTTCGCGAGGACTCCGGTCGCTGACGCTCCCGGCTCGCCAAGAACAGACTCACTTCACGAACGTCTTGAGCGCGAGGCCCATGCCGGCGAACGCGGCGACGGTGAGCACGATCACGACGAGCGTGGTCATCATCCCCCCGCCCTCGGACGGGCGGCGGCGGGCGCCGCGGCCGCGGGCCGCGGCGCGGCGGGCCGGGCGCTCCTCTTCCTCTTCGTCTACTTCGGCCCGCCCCGCCGCGGCGATCTGCGACCACGACTGGAGGTTCGGGTTCGGGTTCGCGGCGCGTGCCGGGGCGGGCTGCGGTTGCGGGCGGGGCATCGGGACCGGGGGCGCGGGCGTGTGGTCGGGGTGCGCCGGGACCGGGTAGTACCCCGACCCGGGGACCGGCGGGTAGTGCGCCGCGGGCGGGACGGCGTAGTGCCCCGACCCGGGCGGCGTGTGGTACGTTCCGGAGCCCGGCGGGACCGGGTAGTGCCCCGAACTCGGCGGCGCGGCCAGGACGCCGCTGAGCTGCCCGCTCACGAACGAGTACTGCCCGCCCTGCTGCTGCGGCAGGTCGAAGTTGATCGAGTCGCCGAACGACGACAGGATGTTCTCGAGGCGGGCGACGACCTCGGCCGCGGACCCGGGCCGGTGGGCCGGGTTCTTGGCGAGCATCTGGTGGAGCAAGGCGGCCAGCGCCGGGGGCGTGTCCGGGCGGACCAGTTCGAGCCGCGCCGGCTCCTCCCACAGGTGCCGCCGGGCCTTCTCGTCCACCGTGCCGCCGGGGAACGGCGGCTGGCCGGTGAGCAGGAAGTACCCGACCGCGCCGAGGCTGTACAGGTCGGCGGCCTTGTCGGCGTGCTGCGGGTGGTTGGTCTGCTCGGGCGAGGTGTAGTCGGCGGTGCCGAGCCAGCTCCCGGGCGACGGGGTCTGGGCCAGGGCCTCGGTCGTCGGGCTGAACTTGGCGACCCCGAAGTCGGCGATCTTCAGGAGCAGCTCGGGGGCGGTCTTCGACGGCCGCGACACGAGCAGGTTGGTCGGCTTGATGTCCCTGTGGAGCATCTTGCGGCCGTGCGCGTGCTCGAGGCCTGCGGCGGCCTGCCACAGCAGCTCGCACGCCTCGGAAATGGGGAGCGGCCCCCGCTCCTTGATGAGCGTCTCCAGGTTCGGCCCGTCCACGAGTTCGAGGACCAGGTAGAACCGGTTGTTGATCTCGTTGGCGTCGTAGGCGGTGACGATGTTCGGGTGGTTCAGCTGCGCCGCGGCCCGGACCTCGAGCTGGATCGCCTGGCGGGCGGCCGGGGTGTCGGTCAGGTTCGCGGCCAGCACCTTCACCGCGACCGGGCGGTTCATGGTCTGGTGCCGGGCCTTGTACACCCGGCCCATCGGCCCGCGGCCGACCTGGTCGAGGATCACGTACGGGCCGAGGTGGAACCCGTCGCTCCGCCCGGCGAGGAGCCGCTCGGCCTGGAACCGGGTCAGGTGCCCGGCGGCGATGAGGGCGCGGGCCGCGTCGGTGGCGGTGGCCGCGGACGCCGGCACCGACGCCTCGACCTTCGCCAGCAGCATCGGCGGGAACAGGTTCGCGGCCCGGACCGCGACCAGGAACTTCTCGCGCGAGTTCGCCGCGGGGGGGCTGCTTGCCGGGGCGGTGATTGGCGAGGTCATGTGCACGGACCCGGTGCGGCGGTGGTCGATCGAGCTGCGTGTTCGGCGCGGGGTCGGGCGGCGGTCCGGGGGAACGCGGCTGGGGGCCACGCTCTCACGCGCGTTCGGATTTTGAGAAGACACGAGGTTCTATCCCGAGTGTAGGACACAGAACGACCGGCCGGCGCCGCGTTCCCCGCAATTCGCGCGACCCGCACAAAATGCTCGACGAACCTGAACGTACGGGGGTTGTATCGGGGGCGCAACGGGCGGCAGGGTTCGGGCCGCACGGGGAGAAGTGCGGCGCCGGCGCGAACCGACACTTCCACCGGTCGCGCACCGCAGCCCTCCGCTGCGGCTCCCTCCACCCGTGATCGCGGACCGGCCCCGGAACGTCTCACAAACCGGCGGATTTCCCCTCGCGTGGCCCCGTTGCGTCGCGTAACCTTGATCAATGCCGCGGCCACACGGCATCCCACCAAAATTCCGGGCGACAGCCCGGCTCGCTGCTCGCACACCCCACCGCGAGGTCCGATCATGCTGCTGCCACACCACAGGACGCCCTCCGTCCACTCGACTTGCGCCCGCGGTCTCGCTGCGGCCCTGCTCCTCTGCGCGGCCGGCCCGGCGGCGCTCGCGGCCCCGCCCGTTGAGAAAGACGAGCGGGCCGCCGTAATCGGTCAGCCGGTCGCCCTGGACGTTACGCCGGGCGACGTGAAGCTGGTCGGGGTCCGCGACGCCCGGCAGCTCGTCGTCTCCGGGAAGTATTCGGACGGCGCGGTGCGCGATTTAACCGCCGTCGCGGAAATGAAGGTCGAGCCGGCCGGGGTGGTGGAGCTCCAGGAGGGCGGGTTCCTGCGGCCGAAGAAGAACGGGACCGCCACGGTCACCGTCTCGGCCGGCGGGAAGCAGGCGAGCGTGCCGCTCGCGGTGACCGGGATGGACCAGCCGGCCCCGGTCAGCTTCCGGCGCGACGTGATCGCGGCGCTGAACGTCGGCGGGTGCAACATGGGCGCGTGCCACGGCACCCCGAGCGGCAAGAACGGGTTCAAGCTGTCGCTCCGCGGGTTCGACCCGGCCGCCGACTTCCTCCAGCTCACCCGCGACCAGTTCGGCCGCCGGTCGGGCAGGCACGACGCCGAGCAGAGCCTGCTGCTCATCAAGGGCATCGGCCGGGTGCCGCACGAGGGCGGGCAGCGGTACGGCGCGACGAGCGTGCCGGCCGAGATGATCGCCGCGTGGCTCGCCGAGGGCACCCGCGACGACGCCCCGGCGCTCGCGGGCGTCAAGAAGGTGGACGTGCTCCCCGGCGCGCGCGTCCTCCGCGCCCCGGCCAAGTGGCAGCAACTCGCGGTGAACGCGACGTTCGCCGACAACGTGTCCCGCGACGTGACCCGCCTCACGAACTTCAGCAGCAGCGACCCGAGCATCGCCGACGTGACCCCGAACGGGATGGTCGAGTTCAAGCGGTCCGGCGAGGTCGCGGTCCTGTGCCGGTACCTCGAAGAGATGGTGTCGGTGCGGCTCACGTACCTGGAGCCCCGCGACGGGTTCGCGTGGCCCAACCCGCCCGAGGCGAACTATGTCGATAAGCACACGTTCGCCAAGCTCAAGCAGATGAGCATCGCCCCGTCGGACCCCTGCACCGACTTCGAGTTCGTGCGCCGCGCGTACCTCGACGCCATCGGCCGCATGCCGACGGTCGAGGAGTCGAAGGCGTTCCTGGCCGACGCCGACCCGAAGAAGCGCGACAAGCTGATCGACGCGCTCGTGGACACCCCCGAGTTCGCCGACTTCTGGGCGATGAAGTGGTCGGACGTGCTGCGGAGCAGCCGCAAGACGATCCAGACGAAGGGGAGCTACGGGTTCCAGGCGTGGCTCCGCGGGCACTTCCAGAAGAACACCCCGTGGGACAAGGTGGTGCAGGAGCTCATCACCGCCAACGGGAACAGCTACGCGAACCCGCCGGCGAACTACTACCGCATCGCCAAGGACCCGCAGAGCCTCGCCGAGACGACGGCGCAGTTGTTCCTCGGCGTGCGGATGCAGTGCGCGAAGTGCCACAACCACCCGTTCGAGCGGTGGAGCCAGGACGACTACTACGGCATGGCCGCGTGGTTCGCCCGGGTGAAGACCAAGCCCGAGCCGGCCGTGGGCACGCCCGCCGCGAAGAACGCCGGGGCCGCCGAGGTGGTCTACGCGAGCCGCGACGGCGAGGTGCAGCAGCCCCGCAGCGGGAAGACGATGAAGCCCCGGTACATCGGCACCGGCGACGCCGACGTGAAGCCCACCGAGGACCGCCGCGCCGTGCTGGCGACGTGGCTCACGAGCGGCGACAACGCCTTCTTCTCGAAGTCGGTCGTCAACCGCGTGTGGTTCCACCTGCTCGGCAAGGGCATCGTGGACCCGGTCGACGACTTCCGCGAGTCGAACCCGTCGTGCAACGACGAACTGCTCGACGCGCTCGCCAGGGACTTCGCGAAGAACAAGTTCGACATGAAGCTCCTGGTGCGGACGATCATGAAGTCGCGGACGTACCAGTTGTCGGCGCAGCCGAACGCCTCGAACGCGGACGACACCAAGTACTTCTCGCACGCGGTCACGAAGCTGCTGACGGCCGAGCAGTTGCTCGACGCGATCTGCGACTTCACCGCGATGCCCGAGAAGTTCGCGGGCCTGCCGGCCGGGACGCGGGCGACGCAGCTCCCCGACGGCGAGGTGAACCACCCGTTCCTGAAGGCGTTCGGGCAGCCGGCCCGCGAGCTGGCGTGCGAGTGCGAGCGGGAGAGCGACGGGAACCTCGCCCAGGCGCTCCAGCTCATCAACGGGCCGACGGTGAACGAGAAGGTCCGCGGCGCGAACAACCGGCTCGGGAAGCTCCTCGCGGCGAAGGCGACCGACGAGCAGATCCTCACCGAACTGTTCACCGCGGCGCTCGCCCGTGCCCCGTTTGAAGACGAGAAGAAGATTTCGCTCGGCCACGTTGCCAAGGGTGCGGACAAGCGTAAGGCATGGGAAGACGTGGTGTGGGCGCTCATCAACACCCGCGAGTTCCTGTTCCGGCACTGATGCTCCGGCCGGGCGAGCGGGGGGCGTGAGCCCCCCGAGTGCTACGCGATCGCAGCACACCTCGGGGGGCTCACGCCCCCCGCTCGCCTTGATCCACAAGACCAACTCGCATGTTCTGGCGCCTCTTCCTCTCCTACCTGCTGCTCGTCGTCGCGGCCGTCACGCTCGTGGGAGCGGTGATCCACCTCCGGGCCGAGGACGTGTTCCGGGAGTTGTTCCACGAGGTCGCGGTCGCGGTCGGGGTGGTCGTCCTGGTCTCGGCGTGCGCCGCAGGGGTGCTCGCGAGCCGCCTGTCGCGCCCGCTCGTCGAGCTGAACGTGGGCGCGCGCCGCCTCGCCGACGGCGACCTCACGCACCGCATCGAGGTGAGCGGGCACCACGAGGTCGCGACGCTCGCCGGCACGATCAACGACATGAGCGGCCGGCTCTCGACGATGCTCCGGCTGCTCGAGCACGACCGCGAGCAACTCCGCGCGATCCTGTCGGGGATGGTCGAGGGGGTCATCGCGATCGACGACCGCCGCCGGGTGCTGTTCGCCAACGACCGGGCCGGCAAGCTGCTCGGGTTCGTCCCCGACCAGGCGGTGAAGCAGAAGATCTGCGAGGCGATCCCCGAGCAGCCGTTCCGCGAGATCGTCGAGACCGGGCTCGCCGCCGCCGAACCGCACCGGGCCGAACTCGACTGGAAGGGGCCGCCGGCCCGGAACCTCGCGATCTACATCTCGCGGTTCCCGGGGCACGGCATGCCGGGGGCGGTCATCGTCGTCCACGACACGACCGAGTTGCGGCAGGTCGAGAAGCTGCGGCAGGACTTCGTCGCGAACGTGTCGCACGAACTCAAGACGCCGCTGGCGGTCATCAAGTCGAGCGTCGAGACGCTGGTCGACGGCGCGGCCGAGGACCCCGAGAGCCGCGAGATGTTCCTGACGCAAGTGACCCGCGAGGCCGAGCGGCTCGAAGAACTCATTCAAGACCTGCTCAGCCTCGCCCGCATCGAGTCGGGGAACCTCGGGCTGGAGCCGATGACGCTCGCGCTCGGGCAGGCGATCACCGACTGCGTCGAGCGGCACCAGGGCCGGGCCGAGGTGAAGACGCTGACGATGGTGGAGAAGCCGCCGGCCGACGTGCGCGGCGAGATCTTCGCGTGGGCCGACCCCGACGCGCTGCGGCAGGTGATGGACAACCTCGTCGACAACGCGATCAAGTACACGCCCAACGGCGGGCGGATCACGGTGCGGTGGACGCAGTCGCCGGACACGGTGAGCTTCGAGGTGGAGGACACCGGCGTCGGCATCCACGCGGACGACCTCCAGCGCGTGTTCGAGCGGTTCTACCGGGCCGACAAGGCCCGCAGCCGCACGATCGGCGGCACCGGCCTCGGGCTGGCGATCGTGAAGCACCTCGTGCAGGCGATGAAGGGCCAGGTCCGCGCGTCGAGCACCGTCGGCAAGGGCACCACCTTCCGCGTCACCCTCCCCCGCGCCGCGGACTGAGTTTGTGTCTGGTGGGGCAGGCATTCTTGCCTGCCTCCAGTCACCTCGGGAGGCAGGCAAGAATGCCTGCCCCACCACCTGTTAAGCCGCGACCAGCGGGAGCGCGCCACGCACACATCTCGGGGTGCGACGATGACCGAGCAAGAGTGGCTGACGTGTGACGATCCGCACTGGATGCTGGATTTCCTTGGAACAAACCCGTCCGGCCGGAAGTTGCGGTTGCTGTCCTGCGCTTGCGTTCGTTCTGTTGTCCCATTCATAAGCGGCATCGACGCACCAGCAATTCTTGCGCTGGCCGAACGCATCGCTGACAATGATCCCGAGGTTGATGTAGAAAACGATTGGATCGCGGAAGAACAGCGAGTCCGTGAATACCGACTGCGAATGACATCTCGGAGAGACCAGAATCTGGCGGGTTTCCTCGTCACAGTTCTCGGCGAAGATGTTCACGATGAAGCATCCTGGGCATTAGACTTCCTCAGCGAATGGCAAGTCGAAGCGTTAGGGCGTGACGATCCGCGAGTGCGAACCGAGCTTGTGCATGAGTTCTTCGGCAACCCCTTCCGGCCCGTGGCGCTCGATCCGGCGTGGTGCACGTCAACGGTCGTCGCGCTGGCGCGCGGCATCTACGACGAACGCGCCTTCGACCGAATGCCCATCCTCGCCGACGCGCTCCAGGACGCGGGGTGCGACAGCGCCGACGTGCTGACGCACTGCCGGGGGCCGGGGCCGCACGCCCGCGGGTGCTGGGTCGTTGATCTGGTGCTGGGGAAGGTGTAGCACCCAAAGCCCGGCGAGCCGGGAGCGTCAGCGACCGGAGTCTTGTGACACGTTGCTCCGGTCGCTGACGCTCCCGGCTCGCCCAAATCAGGGTTGGCGGTGGCTTCCCCGGCGGCGCGGTCGCCCATTCGAGGGGTCGTGCCTTTCCCTCATTCGGAGCGAACCGTGCTCACGCAGCGCACTTTCCTGTTCACCGCCGCAGCGGCGGCCGTCGGCTTCGGCATCAACGCCTACGCGGCCCGCCAGATCGAGTACAAGAGCGGCATCGTCTTCCCCGAGCCGAAGATGGTCGCCCCCGGCAAGACCGACGCCGAGCCGCCGGCCGACGCCACCGTCCTGTTCGACGGCAAGGACCTGTCGAAGTGGAACAACGGCGACAACTGGGAGATCAAGGACGGCGTCGCCACCGCGAAGAAGAGCGGCATCACCACCAAGGAGGCGTTCGGCGACTGCCAGCTCCACATCGAGTTCGCCACGCCCGAGAAGGTCGAGGGCAAGGGCCAGGGCCGCGGCAACAGCGGCGTGTACATCATGGGCAAGTACGAGGTGCAGATCCTCGACTCGATCGACAACCCGACGTACTTCGACGGCCAGTGCGCCAGCATCTACAAGCAGTCGCCGCCGATGGTCAACGCCTCCCGCAAGCCCGGCGAGTGGCAGACCTACGACATCCTTTTCACCGCCCCGAAGTTCGGCGAGGACGGCAAGGTGACCAAACCGGCCTACGCCACGGTGATCCACAACGGCGTCGTGGTCCACAACCACTTCGAGCTGCTCGGCGGCACGTTCTACGACCGCCCCCCGGTGTACCAGAAGCACGCCGAGAAGCTCCCGCTGAGCCTCCAGTACCACGGCAACCCGGTGAAGTTCCGCAACATCTGGATCCGCTCGTTCGAGCCGCTCGTCGGCAAGAAGCCGGAGTGAGTTGGTGAGTGGAGAGTGGTGAGTGGGCAGTGGTTTGTGAGCCGCGGAGCGGCGGCCGACGGTAGCCAGGGGTGCGGCCCGCTTCGGGCAAACCCCTGGTCCCGAGGCGAACGCTCCCGGACCGGGGTTCCCGTCGTCGTGCTCGCTCCACCAATGGCGACCCTCGGCCGCCGCTTTGCGGCGACATTGGGTGCGCCGGGTGCCCCGGACGCTCCCGCCCGTGACCTATCGCCACACCACCACTCACCACTCATACCGGTCTGTGGGATTGGTATTGGTCCGAACCCTCGCTCGGCGCTCGGGCTCGGACCAATACCAATCCCACAGACCGGGTGTCACGTCTTCACCTGCACGACGGTGCCGTAGGGCGGGGCGAACCCCGAGTACCCGTCCACGATCCCCCACAGAACGGCGTGGGGCGGCTCGTCGTCCGGGTACGCGATGAACCCGTCGGTCAGCACGAGCACCGCACTCACCTCCGGGTCGGCCGCCAGCGCGTCGAGCGCCGGGCTCATGTCGCTGCCGCCGAACCCGGTGACGCGGTACGCGGCCAGTTCCGCCGGGTCCAGCCAGTCGTCGGCCGTCACCCCCGCGTCGCACTGCAGGACGTGGACCCGCGTCACGCCCGCCCCCTCGCAGAAGGCCGCGAGCAGCCCGAGAACGTGCGGCAGCGTGTTCAGCATCGACCCGGACGTGTCGAGGACGACGTGCAGCGCCCACCCCTCGCGCGTGCGGCCGGGGAGGACGACGCCGTCGGCCCGGTCGGCCCCGCGGCGGCTCGGCCGGGCGAAGCTCCGCGGCCCCGGGGCCACCGCGTCGAGCCAGTGCTGGAGCGCCAGTTGCCACGGCGGCCGGTACGCGGTCGCCACCGCCTCCATGAGCGCCTGGCTCGCGCCCAAGTCGGCCCCCCGGCCGAGCCCGCAGTGCCTGTCGAGGTGGTCGCGGAGTTCCTTCAGGCTCACCGACCGCACCGCCTCGCGCCGCACCCGGTCGCGAACCGCGGACCGCTCCCGCGGCCCCAGGTGCGGCTCGAGCGCGGCCTCCTCGGCGGCCGTGAGCGTGTCGCCGGTCGCACTCGGCTCCTCGGCGTCGCCGGCGGGCTCGTCCGGGTCCGGCGGCAGCAGCCCGAGCCGCTCCAGTTGCTCGGTGATCGCCGACTTCGGGGCCTTCACCCTCCGCGGCGGCTTCTTCGCCCCGACCGACCAGCACGCGGCCGGGCTCCCCGGGTGGGCGTCGCGGGCCAACTCGGCGACGAGCGCCTCGAGCGACTCCCGCCGCGCCCCGTGCCGGACCAGCCCGCCGAGCGGCACCTCGCGGCCGAGTTCGATCGAGAGGACGTCGTTAATGACGTAGTCGTGGGCGACGTTCACGAGGTGCGGGTCGGCCCCGCCCGCGCGGCCGAACGTGTCGAGCGCCAGGTGCAGGAGTTCGTGCGCGACGACGAACGCGAGGTCCGGCAGCGGCGCCTCGGCGAACACCCGCGGGTTCACGAGCACCAGCCCGCTCGCGCCGATCGCCGCCACGGGGTACTTCGCCGACGCCCGCAACCGGACCGCGTGGCACAGACCGGCGAGGTGCGGGAGGTTCGCCGCGACGAGCCGCAGCGCCAGGGCGGCGTTCACCAGCGCGAGCGGCTCGTCCGGGGCCACTGTGGTTTCCGACGCACCCATTTCGCCCCCGTTCCGGGATGACGTGGCTTACCACGCCATGTCGTAAAATCGGCCCACGCAGTGTGGAAAATGCGACCAAAATTGCTTGTCGCGCGCGGGGTGGAAGATATCGTACTGGAGGTTTCGCACCGCGCGGACTCTCCCCCGCCGATCGCGTACGCGGATCGGTTCGAAGGCTTGGTTGGGTCGGACCTCTCCCCCGTTCCCCCTCCAGCAAGATACCCCGCCACCGCCACGAGTTCGCCTCGCAGCCGGCACACTGTTGTTTGGAACCATGTACCGATCGACGACACTCGAGAACGGCGCACGCGTGGTCACCCACGCAGTGACCGGTCCTCGGTCGCGGCCGCCCGACGCCAGGCACCGCGCGAGCGGCCGCCGGGGCGGATAGTGTCCGATTCGCTCCTGAATAAGTGAACGTGAGAACGGACCGGACCCGCCGGCGTCGGCACGCCGCTCGCATTGGGTGCGGGAGCCGACTTTACCAGAACGCGCCGTGATCCGATCGTTGCCTGGAGTGGCGATGACGAACGTGACCGTAGTTGATCTGCTCCGCGAGGCCACCGTCGCGGTCCGCGCGAAGGACCGGCCCCGCACCCGCGAGCTGCTGCTGGAGGCGACCCGGCTCGACCCCCGCAACGAGACCGCGTGGCAGTGGCTCGCCGGCGTCGCCGAGTCGCCGGCCGAGGCGCTGCAGGCCCTGGAATCGATCCTTTCGCTCAACCCGAACAACGAGAAGGCCAAGGCCGCCGTCGGCCCGGTCCGGCTCCAGGCGGGAGTCGCCGCGGCCAAGGCCAAGGACGCGACCACTGCCCGCCGGCTCCTCCGCACGGTGATCGCCAACGACCCCCGGTGCGAGTCGGCGTGGGTGTGGCTCGCAAGTGTGGCAGAGTCGCCGACCGAGGCGCTCGCCCACCTCAATCGCGCCCTCGAGATCAACCCGGACAGTGCGCCCGCCAGGCGCGGGGTGCTGTTCTACCGGGCAAAGCTGGAAGCAGCGCAGCTCACAGAGGAGGCACCGCGGAGCGCGGCCGGCGACGCCCCAACCGTCAGCGGGGCCAAGGGGGGCACCGCGATCATGCCCCGTCCGCCCGTTCGGCAGCAGCCCCCGGCCGCCCCGAGCCGCGGGACCGTGCTGGTCGTGGACGACAGCCGCACGATCCGCAAGCTGGTCGCCATGACCATGACCGGGGCCGGGTTCACGGTCGTCGAGGCCGAGGACGGGTCCGCCGCGCTGGACCGCATCCGCGACATCGGAGCCCCTGCGCTGATCCTGCTCGACATCGCCATGCCCGGGATCGACGGCTACGAGGTGTGCCGCCTCGTGCGGCGGAACCCGGACACGCAGAAGGTGCCCGTCATCATGCTCACAGGGAAGGACGGATTCTTCGACAAGATCCGCGGCCGCCTCGCCGGGACGAACGCGTACCTGGCCAAGCCGCTGAAGCCCGACACCCTCCTCGAAGCGGTGCGGAAGCACTGCCCGGTGGCCGCCGAATGACTCGCCCTCCCCTTACCCCGAGCCGCGCCATGACCGCCGCCCTCAAGCTCCACCGGGACGACGACGACGCCGACGCGCTCGCCCCGTCGCGGCCGAAGCCGCCGCCGGCCCCGGTGGCCCCGACCATGCCCCCCGCCGAGTGGAACGCGACGCTGGTGGCCCTGCTCGCCCGCCTGGAGGACCGCCGGGGCCGCATCCCGGCCCGGGTCCGCGGGCACGCCGCCGCGATCCTCGACGCGGTCGAGGGGATGGTCGCGGACTGCGAGGCGGTCACCGCGGACGCGACGTTCGCCACCGACCTGAACGACCTCCAGGCCGAGGCGCTGGCCAAGGCCGGCGCGTTCCTCATGGCCACCGGGGACTCGCGGCAGGCCGCGCCGGTCGGCGTGTTCCGGTCCCTGTGGTCGAAGGTGCGGACCCGCGACGACGCGGCCGCCCCGCAGATCCGAGCGTGCGCCCTGGCCGCGTGCGAGACCCTCTCCGCGTACTTCACCCTGTTCACCCGGGCGTTCCCGAAGTCGGCCCTGGCCCGCGACTGGGTCGAGGCCGCCAGCGCGTTCCTCGGTGAGTTCAACACCCAGATCCGCGACCTCCCCGAGTGAGCCCGCGGCCGGGGGCTTCGAGTTCAACGTTCCGAGTCGGGAGCCCGGCACGCCCGGCCCCGCGGGGGCGGGAGCGGAACGCGAACCCCCTGGCACCGTGCAGACGAGCACCTGTGGCCGGCCCCCGAGTGGCCGGCGCCCGGCGGTCCCCGCCGCGCCACGAGTTCCCCACGCACGGAGACCCGCCCATGGCCCGGACCATTCTCGTCGTCGACGACAGCCCGACCGAGTTGAAGGTCGTCAGCTCCGCGCTCACCGGCAACGGGTACCGCGTCATCACCGCCGCCGACGGCGAGGACGCGCTGGTCAAGGCCGCCGCCGAGCGCCCGGACCTGATCCTGCTCGACGTGGTGCTGCCCCGCAAGAACGGGTTCCAGGTGTGCCGGCAGCTCAAGACGGCCCCGGGCACCCAGGGGATCAAGGTCGTGCTGCTCACCAGCAAGCGCCAGGACAGCGACCGGTTCTGGGGGCTCCGCCAGGGGGCCGACGGGTACGTGACCAAGCCGTTCGCGGAGGCCGAGCTCCTCTCCGTCCTGGGCGGGTTGCTCTGAGTACCAGAGGACAGAAGCCCAGACGCACAGAAGACAGAACCCGAGGCCGCCTCGTCGGACACTTCTGGCTTCTGTCCTTCTGAGGTTCTGTCCTCTGGTTGCTCGGTTGAAATCATCGGTGGTTGGCGGGCCGCCACGGAGGGCGGCCCCTACAAACCAAACGCGAAC
>NZ_JBHYGG010000102.1:0-12590 GCF_051859125.1 Gemmata sp. | reverse complement strand
GACCACCCCTCACACTAACGCACACGGCTTGCATGGATTCTTTCGGCGGCGGAGGGCCAGCGGGTGCAGCCGGACACGATCCTTGAGGCGGTACTGTCCATCGACGACGACTTGGTTCTGAAGCGGACCTGGGGCGAGTCCAGCGTCTTCTACAACCCGGGCGGCGCGTCGGCCCACGGCAAGTATGTCCTCACGGTCAAGGATCGCGACGGCCCGAACGACAAAGCTTCCCGTCTGGACCGTGACGGGGTGTTCCGGGTGAGCATCGGCTTGACCCGTGGGGAGTATGCCGCGCTACTCGGCCCCGCGCCGAAGCGCCCGCCGAAAGGGAGCGTGGTCCAGACCGGCCACGACTTCACCCGGCTCGGGGTCTGGCTCCCGCATCCGGTGTACGCTTGGATGAGCTGGGCGTGTATTCTCTGCCCGTGTGAGGCCGACCGCGACGAATTGCTGCGGCTGGCCACCATCGGGCTCGACAGGGCCCGTCGAACCGCTCTCAGGGCCGACCGACTTGATTAACATCGAAGCCCCGCGGGCGGGTTGAGCGCCCGTCCTGCAGCACGTTGAAGCCCCGTCAACTCGCCTTCGCGCACCACAGGCACCCCTCCCGGGACCACCCGGCCGCACCGGGATGGTTCTTTCGCCGGCACCACAGCTCTCCGGCGTGACAACTGGTTGTCACTCACCCAGCGAGCGACGCCCCAGATGCCCCGCGAATCACTTCTTAGGCGGCTGGTAGTTCAGCAGGTACTTCTGCCGCTGCTCGGCGAACGCCCGGACGTTCATTGCCTGCGGGCCGCGGAACCCGCCCCCGCCGCCCGCCGGCGGCTGCGCGGCCGGCCCGGGGTTCTCGGCGGTGAGCCGCTGGAACGCCTCGAACGAGTCGAGCTTGCGGGTGTCGGCCTCGACCTCCTTCTCGATGAGCGTGCGGTAGCCGGCGACGACCGGCCCGAGCTTCTTCCAGTCGAGCGCGTCGGCCGCGATCGTTCGCACGTTCTCCAGGTACTTCGCCCGCAGCGCCGGCACCGCCAGCACCTTGCTCCGCAGCGGCTTGCGGGTGTCGTCGAGGCCGACGAGCGGGTCGAGTTCGACGCCGATCGCGCGGCCGCCCGTGCCGCCCGGTCCACCGCCGGGGCCGCCGCCCGGGGGGCCGAACCCGCCGGGGCCGCGGTCGCGCATCTCTTTCAGTTGCTTCTTCTGCGGGTCGGTGAGCAGCTTTTCGAGGCTCGCGTCCACGTCCTTCTGGAGGTCGGCGAGCTTCTTCTTCTGGTCGTCGGTCAGGCCGAGCACGTCCTGAATCGGGGGCGGGAGCACCTCGCCGGGCGGGGGCAGCCGCATCACGAACCCGCCGCCGGGACCGCCCGCACCACCGGGACCGCCGCCGCCCATGCCGGGGCCGCCGGCCGGCCGGAACGCCTCGTTCATGTCGTGCGGGACGAAGTGGAACTTGCCCTTCTCGTCGAGGTAGATGGTGTAGTCGCTGGCCCGGATCCAGTACCCGTCGCAGTTGATGAGCGCCACGTCGAGGGCCAGGAACCACAGCAGTTCGTCCACGTCGGCGATCGGCCGCAGCGCCGCTTCGAGCTTGTCCGGCGGGGTCTGGTTCAGCACCTTGCAGAAGTTCGCGAGCGCCTTCCAGGCGTCCTCGTTGTCGGCCGACTTCATCGTGTACCGCCGCTTGTACGCCGCGGGGTCGTCGCCGAGGTACTCGAGCCCGCCGCCGCCCCCGGGGCTCCCGCGGACCTTCCACCGGGTGCCCTTCGTGGTCTTGTAGTTCTCGTCGAGGAACACCTTGTCGAACTGCTGCACGCTCGCGTACACGCCCCAGCTCTCGCCGTTGACGACCACCCTCACGAAGTTCGCCCTCGGGGCCGGGAGGTACTTGCGGGCGACGTGCGAGTACAGCACGGTGTTCATCAGCGAGGGGTCGTCGTGCGAGTTCAGCAGGTTCAGCGTCTTGTACCCGAGGAGCCGCTGCTTCGGGTCGGCGAGGTCCAGCGACACGTTGAGGGACCGCTTGAACCCCGCCCCGACGCCCATGTACGACGACATGCCGCGGAAGTGGACGCCGACGTTCGGGTACCGCTTGCCGTCGACGACGAGCGTGGCCGGCACGTCCACGTCCGTGCCGTGGAAGTCCTGGAGCTCCTGTTCCCAGTCCTTGTTCTCGAACTCGAGGAACACAGTGCGGAGCACGGCCGGGTCGTAGAGCGGCGCGTCGGGAACGGCCTTCACGTCGCCGGGCCGCACCGCGGGGCCGGGCTTCGGCGTGCCGCGGTCGCCGCCCTTGCCCCCGAACCCGCCCTTCGGGCCGAACCCGAACCCGCCGCCCTTCTTGGCGGTCTCGCGGGCCGCGACCCGCTCGTCGGCGTTCAGCCACCCGTCGCTGTTCTTGTCGAAGTCCTTGACGATCTTCCGCTCCTCGCCCCCGGGCGGGCCGAACCCGCCCTTGCCGCCGCCCGGGGGCTGCGAGGTCGCGACCCGCGACGAGAATAGCACGGCCACCGCCGCCCCGACGAACAGCACCGTCCCGAAACCCATTCGCATGGCGCACCCGCTTTCCGAATCGAATCGTCACCCGACCGCCACGAGCAGTGTAAACGGATTCCCGGCCCGGCCGGAGACAGCCCGGAACCCGGGCCGGACGGTGCGGGACGATCCACCCGCCCGCCGGTCGCATACACTTCTCAGCACACCCCCTCTCCCGAAACTCTCCCACACGCACCCAGAGGGCGATGGATGAAGCGGATCGGTATTCTCACGGCCGGCGGCGACACCCCGGCGCTCAACGCGACCATCCACGGCGCGGTCACCCGGGCGTGCCAGCGGAAGATCGAGGTGCTCGGGTTCATCAAGGGGTTCAGCAGCCTGTTCAACCCCCGGGTCCCGCACCTGCACCTGAACCCGCTGTACGCCCCGATCCCGGAACTCGACCCGACCCTCGGCGGCACCCTCATCGGCGCGTCCCGGGACTACGTCGACGCGGGCGACAAGGAGAGCGTGAACCTCATCGCCGGGCGGCTCCAGAAGCTCGGCGTCGAGGGGCTCATCTGCGTCGGCGGCGACGGCACCCTCAACGGGATGCAGGCGCTGTGCGAGTGCCTGCCGACGGTCCTCGCCCCGAAGACCATCGACAACGACCTCGGGCTGAACTACCGCTCGGAGGTGGACGAGTGGGTCCGGCACCCGGCCGGCGCGGTCGTCCCCGGCGCGGTCGAGAAGGACGGGTTCCTGTACACCCGGGCCGAGTCCCGGGACCGGTTCGACCTGGACCAGATCGTGAACTACGTCACCCCCGGGTACGCGACCGCGGTGTTCGTGTCGGCGTCCGGCGTGCAGCGGGTGCGGACCACCGCCGAGAGCCACCGCCGCATCGCCATCGTCGAGGTCATGGGCCGGCACTCGGGGTACCTCGCGCTCGGGGCCGCCTACGGCCAGCCGGACATCCTCCTCGTCCCCGAGCACCGGCTCAACGTGGACATGCTCGTCGAGCGGATCAAGGAGATCTACGACCTCCAGAAGCACTGCGTGATCGTGTGCGGCGAGGGGATCGTGGACGCGAAGGGCGAGGAACTCGGCGCGGAACTGAACAGCACCGACCCGTCGGGGAACAAGATCCTCAGCGGGGCGTCGGAGGCGCTGCGGTCGGTGCTGATCCAGAAGCTCGGGGACACGTACTTCACGAGCAAGCGGCGGAACGAGTCGGCGAAGGCCGCGATCTTCACCCGTAAGCTCGGGCACACGCAGCGGGGCGGGCGGCCGGTGCTGTTCGACCGGTTCTACGCCGGCCAGCTCGGCGGGCACGCGGTCGACATGCTCGCGGAGGGGACCATGAACGCCGTGTCGGTGCTCCAGTACACCCGGGACCGCGGGTTCCACCTCGGGCAGGTGTACGCGAACGACTTCCGGGACCGGTGGGGGCTGATCCACGCCCGCACCATGCACCCGAGCTTCTACGACCCGGCGGCGATGAAGCCGAGCCAGACCGGGATCGACTACCTGGTGCCGATCTTCACCCGGGCCGTCGGGGCCGACGACGTGGAGGTGATGCGGGCCGAACTGTTCGACCCGAGCCACCTGAAGATGCCGTACCACTCGGTCAACACCGACGTGAACAAGCGGATCCGGTACCTGGATTAATTCGCAACGCGGAGCGCGGAAATCGGAATAATGAAGAGAGAAGTCGCCTCCCACACGATCGGGCCGCCGATGTCTGAGACTATGAATTCCGAACTCCCCGTTCCGCACTCCCCGCAAGCGCCGCTCCCGGTCGTCACGCTCAAGATCGAGCGGCGGTCGTCGCACCCGTGGATCTTCCAGAAGATGGTCGAGAAGCCGGTCGCGCGGATCGCGCCCGGCACCGTCGTGGACGTCGTCGAGCGGACCGGGAACTGGGTCGCCCGCGGGTTCTACAACGGGCACTCGCGGATCACCCTGCGGGTCATGACCACAGACAAGGACGAGCCCGTCGACGCCGCGTTCTTCGCCAAGAAGATCGGGGCCGCCGTCGGGTTCCGCCGCGACGTGCTCAAGCTCGACAAGGTCAGCAACGCGTACCGCCTCGTCCACTCCGAGGCCGACGGGCTCTCGGGGCTGGTCGTCGACCGGTTCGGCGACACGTGCGTCCTCGAGTTCTTCTCCGCCGGCATGTACAAGCAGCGGGGGCCCATCATGGACGCGCTGCGGGGGTGCTTCCCCGAGACCAAGTTCTACTACTTCGCCGAGGAGCACGTCGGCAAGCAGGAGTCGTTCGACTGCCGGCCGCCGGCCCCGCCGCCGCCCGACGTCATCACCGAGAACGGGCTCCGGTTCCGGGTCGCCCCCGGGAGCAAGCACAAGACCGGGTTCTTCGTGGACCAGCGGGACAACCGCGAGCTGTTCAGCACGTTCTGCGGGGGCAAGCGGGTGCTCGACATCTGCTGCAACACGGGCGGGTTCGGGGTGTACGCCAAGGCCCGGGGCGGCGCGGCCGAGGTCGTCGGGCTCGACCTCGACGAGCAGGCGCTCGACATGGCCAAGCAGAACGCCAAGCTCAACGGCGCGGCGGTCCGGTACGTCCAGGCCGACCTGTTCTCGTGGCTCCGGGACGTGATCCCCAACGGGGAGCGGTTCGACACCGTCGTCCTCGACCCGGCGAAGCTCACTCGGGACCGCGAGGACGTCGAGACCGCGCTCAAGAAGTACTGCGACATGAACCGGCTCGCGCTCCAGGTCGTGGCGCCCGGCGGGGTGTTCCTGACGTGCTCCTGCACCGGCCTCGTGAGCGAGGCCGACTTCCTGGAGTCGATCCGCCGGGCCGGGTGGCAGGCCGGCCGCACCCTCCAGATCTTCAAGATCACCGGGGCCGGGGCCGACCACCCGTTCCTGCTGCACGTCCCCGAGGGCCGCTACCTCAAGGCCGTGTTCTGCCGGGTGACGTGACGCCGGGGCCGGCCGCGGGGCGGCCCGAGGACGGTCCCGCGACCGCAAGCGGCGGGGCCGGGAACTTCGGTCCGATTGTGCCGACCGCGGGGGACTCTCCGGGTTGGCGAATCTGGGCGATTTCCTTGTTATGATTCGGGCACCGGCCCACAATGCATATCACACCCGCCGCCGCGGCCCCGCGGCCCGCGCCCGACCCGACCACATCCCCGACCCGTGCCGGGCGGCGCACGCCCGCCGAACCGGCCGCGGCTCGGGCTTCATCCGCCCCGGAGCCCCGCCCGATGCTTCTCCCCCGCTTCCCGCACCGCCCCGCCAGCAAGCGTAAGCCCACCCCGCGGTTCCCGTTCCTCCACCTCGAGCAGCTCGGGGACCGCAGCGTCCCGGCCGTGTTCACCGTCTCGACCCTCGCCGACGCCGGGGCCGGCTCGCTCCGCCAGGCGATCGTCAACGCGAACGCGACCCCCGGGGCCGACACGATCCGGTTCGGGGTCGCCGGCACCATCGAGCTCACGCGGGCGCTGCCCGCGGTCACCGCCCCCGTCCAGATCGCCGGGACCACGGCCCCCGGGTTCGCGACCGCGCCGGTCGTCGAGATCGACGCCAACGGCGCCCGCGGGCTCGTGTTCAACCGCGGCGCGGCCGGCTCGCTCGTCGAGTCGGTCGGCGTCGTCGGCGCGAGCGTGGCCGGGGTGACGCTCAACGCGAGCAGCGTCTTCCTGTACGGGAACTACGTCGGGCTGCGGCTCGACGGCACCACGGTCGGCGGCAACACGGGCCACGGCGTCCTCGTGAACACCGGGGGGGCGCTGAGCGTCATCGGCGACGCGGACCCCGCCCGGTCGAACCTGATCTCGGGCAACGCCGGCAACGGCGTGTTCCTCAACGGCGCGTCGGGCGCCACCGTCGCCGGGAACTTCATCGGGACCGACGCGACCGGCACCAAGCGCCGCGGCAACGGCGCGAACGGCGTCCAGATCGCCAACGGGGCCAGCGACAACCTGATCGGCGGGCGGACCCCGGCGAACCCGCCCGGCACCGACCCGAACCAGCTCTCGGGGAAGCGGCCGCCCGAGGGGAACCTGATCGCGGGGAACGCGGCCAACGGGGTCCTCATCAACAGCGGCGCGACCGGCAACGTGCTCAGCGGGAACTTCATCGGCACCGACGCGAGCGGGATCAAGGCCCGGCCCAACCTGGGCCACGGCGTGTCGATCGCGAACGCCGACGGGAACTCGCTCATCGGCACCCAGGTGAACCTGAACCCGTTCATCTATTACAACGTGGTCAGCGGCAACGGCGGCGACGGGCTGCGGGTCAACAACTCCGACAACACGGTGATCCAGGCGAACTTCTTCGGCCTCGGGAGCGACGACAACGCGCCCGTCGGCAACGGCGGGAACGGCGTCACCATCGCCGGCGACTCGCGGGGCACGACCCTCGGCGGCATCATCCCGCTCGGGAACGTGATCGCCGCCAACGCCGGGCACGGGGTCGTGGTCCGGGACCAAGCCACCGGGTTCGTGTCCGAGAACTCGTTCGTCGGGGTCGCGGCGTTCAACCCGGACACCGACCTCGGGAACAAGCAGGACGGGTTCCACATCACCTCGACCGGCGGGAACAACCTGCTCCGGATCAACGTGATCTCGAGCAACGGGGACGACGGGGTCGAGGTCTCCGGCAACGCCCGCGGGGTGCAGGTCGTGCAGAACATGATCGGCACGAACACCGACGGCGCGTTCCCGGTGCCGAACAAGGGCAACGGCGTCGAGGTCGGCGGCACGGCCCGCGACCTGGTCATCGGCGGCCCGGTGGCCGGGTTCTCGATCATCCCGGTGCAGACCATCTCCGGGAACCTCGGGCACGGGGTCGCGTTCGTCGGCCGGGCCCGCAACGTCGCGCTCAACTTCGCCCGCATCGGCACCGACTCGCAGGGGCTCGCGTCGAGCGCCGGGCCGCAGGCCCTCGGCAACCAGAAGGGGGGCGTGTACGTCGGGCCGCAGGCGCGTGCCATCGCCATCGGGTCCACGGACCCGAACCTCCAGACGGTGATCGCCGGGAACCTGGGCACCGGGGTCCTCATCAACGGGTCGCAGAACAACCAGGTGGTCGGGACCTACGTCGGGCTCGACAAGAACGGCAACGCGGTCCCCAACCTGGGCGACGGGGTCCGGCTGAACAACGCGGCGAACAACCAGATCGGCGGCGGCGGCCCGGGGCAGACCAACGTCGTCGGGGCCAACTCGGGCAACGGCGTCACCCTCACCGGGTCGGGCACCACCGACAACCTGGTCCGCGGGAACTTCGTCGGCACCGACCCGACCGGCCTGCTCGCCCGCGGGAACCAGGGCCACGGCATCCAGGTGACCGCCGGGGCGGCCCGCAACGTACTCGGAGGCCAGGTGTCGGGCGACCCGCCGGACACGCTCCCGAACGAGTTCTCCGGCGCGCGGCCCCCGCAGGGGAACGTCGTCTCCGGGAACCTCGGCAACGGCGTCCTCATCAACGGCGGGTCCGCCGGCAACGCGCTGTACGGCAACCTCGTCGGCACCGACGCGACCGGCATCGCCCCGCTCGGCAACGCCCGCGACGGGGTCGCGATCGTCGGCTCGAACAACACCGTCATGGCCGGCACGCTCCCGACCCAGGACCCGTTCGTCTACTACAACGTGGTCGGCGGGAACCTGGGCAACGGCCTGCGGGTCTCGGACTCCAACGGCACGGTGATCCAGGCCAACTTCTTCGGCATGGGGACCGACGACAAGACCCCCGTGGGCAACGCGCTAAACGGCGTGGTGATCGAGGGCACGTCGAAGAACACCACGTTCGGCGGCCCGATCCCGCTCGGGAACGTGATCGCCGCCAACGGCGCGAACGGGGTGGTGCTCCAGGACCAGGTCGGGAACCTGACCGCGTCGAACAACTTCACCGGGGTCGCCGCGTTCAGCGAGGCCGCCGACCTGGGCAACGCGCTCGACGGCTGGCACATCACCGCCACCGGCGGGAACATCGTGTTGAAGATCGGCAACATCATCTCGGCGAACGGGGACGACGGGGTCGAGGTCTCGGGGGCGGCCCGCGGCGTCCAGATCGTGCAGGACATCATCGGGCTGAACACCAACGGCACGCTGGCCCGGCCGAACGGCGACAACGGCATCGAGATCGGCGGCCTGGCCCGCGACATCGTCATCGGCGGCCCGCAGACCGACTTCTCGGTGGTGCCCACCGGCACCGTCTCGGCCAACAAGGGGTACGGCGTCGCGGTGCTCGGCGGCGCGAGCGACATCGACATCAACTTCGTCCACATCGGCACCAACTCGGGCGGCATCGCCGAGGACCCGGCGAACCCGCAGGGGCTCGGGAACCAGAAGGGCGGCGTGTTCGTCGGCCCGAACGCGAAGAACGTGACCATCGGCTCGCCCGACCCGGGGCTGCCGACGACGATCAGCGGGAACGTCGGCAACGGCGTGACCATCGCCGGCGCGAGCGGGGTGACGGTGCGGAACGCGATCATCGGCGTGGGCCGCGACGGGTCCGCGGTGCCGAACACGGGCGACGGCGTCGCGGTCGCGGTCGGCGGCCGCAACCGCGTCACCCGGAACTCGATCTCGGCGAACGGCGGGGCCGGCATCACCCTCGCCGGCGGCGCGAACAACGGGCAAGTCGCGCCGGTGCTCACGTCGTTCGCCCCGGGGGCGACGAGCGCTCAGGTGCTCGGCACGCTGGCGGCCGCACCGAACACCACTTACACCGTGGAGGTGTTCGCCGACGCGCCGCCGACGGGTGGGACGGCCCAGGGGAAGACGCTCCTCGGGTCGGCGACGGTGACGACCGACGGCTCGGGCACCGCGGCCCTGGCACTGAACGTGGCGCTGCCGCCGGCCGGCTCGACCGTGGTCACCGCGACCGCCACCGACCCCACCGGCAACACGTCCGCGTTCTCCGCGGCGATCCCGGTGTGACAGGCGGGAGGCTGGTTTCGAGCCACGGGGCTTGCCCCCGTGGTTACGAACGTCCCGAAGACCACGGGGGCAAGCCCCGTGGCTCGAACCTTGGTCACACCCCGCGGGTCGCGGGGTCCCAGACGATCTTGTGCAACTGGAGCTGGAACCGGACCCGCTCGAGCCCGGATTCGAGCAGCCAGTTCACCAGTTCGACCGGCTGCACCCTGCCGAACACCGGGCTCACGAGGCACTGGAACCGCGAGTCGAGCCGGTGCCCGCGGATCGCCTCGGCGGCCCAGTCCCAGTCGCGCCGCGACGCGATCACGAACTTGATCTCGTCGGTCGGCTTCAGCGCGTCGAGGTTCGCCCACAGGTTCCGGTCGCACTCGCCGCTGTCCGGGCACTTCAGGTCCATGACGACGTGGACCCGGCGGTCGACCGGGGAGATGTCGTGCGCGCCGCTCGTCTCCAGCAGCACCGTGCGGCCGGCGTCGGCGAGTTCGGTCATGAGCGGGAACGCGTCCGGCTGCAAGAGCGGCTCGCCGCCGGTGACCTCGACGAGCGGGCAGTCGAACGCCAGCGCCCGCGCGAGGACGTCGGCCCGGCTCATTCGCTCGCCGCGGTTGAAGGCGTGCTGGGTGTCGCACCAGCCGCACCTGAGGTCGCACACCGAGAGGCGCACGAACACGCACGGGAGCCCGGCGAACGTCGATTCGCCCTGCACGCTGCGGTACACCTCGTGGATCAACAGTTCGCCCGCGCGCACGCGCTCCAGCAACTGCACGCGGTGCTTGGCCTCGGGCGGAACGCTCGCCAGCGGTAACGTCTTCAACTCGCTCATAACTCCCATCTTAGCAGCCGTGCCGTTGAGTTCGCGGGTCGAGAGAAGGTAGGCGACTCGCTCCGCGAGTCGCGCCCCGGCGCACCGGCCCCGCGCCCGGTGCCGCTCGCGGAGCGAGTGACCTACCATCCCGGCGGAACCACGCGGCCCTGCTGAACAGCCGCACCGCGGTTGCACGCCGGCCGCCCGGCGGGTATACGGCCGGCCGGAGGAGGACCGCCATGCGCGCACTCGCACTCGCCGCACTCGTACTCGCCCTGGGGCGCGCCGCCGCGACCGATGCGCCGCCGGCCGTTGGGGTCGCGGCCACCGTGAACGGCCAGCCGATCCCGCTCGCCGACCTCGACGCGGCCGTCGCCGCCGACCTCCGGAACGTGCCGGTCACGCCGGCCCAGCGCCGGCAACTCCGCGCCGTCGTGCTCGACGACTTCATCGACGACGCGCTCGTGCGGCAGTTCCTCGCGAAGAACGGCCCGAAGGTCGACCCCGAGGAGGTCGAGGCGCAAGTGAAGGCGCTGACGGCCCGGCTCGCGAAGGAGAACCGCACCCTCGCGGCGCACCTCAAGGAACGGGGGCAGACCGAGGCCCAGCTCCGCGACGCCTACCACACGCAGATCCAGTTCGCCGCGTACGTGAAGCAGCAGGTGACCGACGAGCAACTGAAGGAGTACCACGCGGCGCACCGCGACCACTTCGACAAGGTCGAGGTGCGGCTGAGCCACGTCATGCTCCGCGTGCCGAAGAGCGCGCCCGTTGCGGCGCGGGCCGCGGTCCGGGAGAAGCTCCAGGTGGTGCGGGCCGACGTGGCCGCGGGGGCGCTCGACTTCGCGACCGCGGCGAAGCGGTTCTCGCAGTGCCCGTCGGCGAAGGCCGGCGGCGACCTGGGGTTCGTGCCCCGCCGCGGGCTCCCCGAGGACGAGCCGATCGCGAAGGCCGCGTTTTCGCTGAAGGTCGGCGAGCTCAGCACCGTGGTCGAGTCCGACTACGGGTTCCACCTGCTCCTGGTGACCGACCGCAAGCCGGGCACGCCGTCGGTGCTGGAGAAGTGCGCGTTCGAGGTGCTGGAGGCGTACACCGACGACCACCGGCTCGACCTGGTGAAGAAGCTCCGCAAGGAGGCGGAGATCAAGGTCACGCTGCCGTGAGCGGCGATGAAGACGAAGAGAGTTATCCACAGATTACGCAGAAGACACAGATTTTAAGACCGAAAGCAGAGAACAGAAGTTGGAGATCAGATTCCGACCCGCGGTTGTACCTCTCTGTCCTCTGGTTCTAAAATCTGTGTCTTCTGCGTAATCTGTGGATAACTCTCCGTTCTGTACTCTGCAGATCAACCGACTTCTCATCTGCGGGCCAGCTTGGCGGCGAGTTCGACGGCCTTCACGAAGCTCGACACGTCCGCAGTGCCCTGCCACGCGATGTCGAACGCGGTGCCGTGGTCGACCGACGTGCGGACGATCGGCAGCCCGAGCGTCACGTTCACCGCCTCCTCGAACGCCAGCGACTTGAGCGGGATCAGCCCCTGGTCGTGGTACATGCACACGTAGGCGTCGGTCGCGGCCCGCAGCTTCGGGAGGAACGCGGTGTCGGGCGGCAGCGGGCCGCTCACGTCGATCCCCTTCTCGCGGGCGTCGGCGATGGCCGGGGCGATGACGCGCTCCTCCTCGCGGTCGCCGAACAGTCCGTGCTCGCCGGCGTGCGGGTTCAGCCCGCACACGAGCAACCGCGGCTTGCGGCCCCGCATCCGCTCCATCGCCGCCGCGGTGAACTCGATCGTCTCGCGCACGAGTTCGCGGGTCAGCAGTGCCGTCACCTCGCGGTAGCCGACGTGGACCGTCACGAGTGAGCAGGTGATCGCGTCGGACGTGAGCATCATGCACGCTTTCGGGGTGTTCGTCCGGTCGGCGAGGATCTCGGTGTGCCCGGGGAACGGCACGCCGGCCTCGTGCAGCGCCTCCTTGTTGATCGGCCCCGTCGCGATGGCATCGACGCGCCCGGCGAGCGCCTCGTCGATGGCGAACGTGACGTACTCGTAGGCCGACCGGCCGCACGCCGCCGAGACCTTGCCGGGTTCGATGTCCGCGGGGGCGTTGCCGAGGTCGTGAACGAATTGCGGGTCCGGTGCGGGCCAGCCGAGGTGCGCCGCGACCCGCGCGAGGTGCCGCAGGTCGCCCACGACCACGGGCGCGCACGCCGCCCGCACCCGCGGGTCACCGAGCAACCGCAGGCACAGTTCCGGGCCGACGCCGGCGGGGTCGCCCATCGTGATCGCGACGCGGGGCAGGTTCGCCATTTCACACCCTCTGTGGGACCCGGCCTTGGCCCGGCGAGATCGGGCGAACCCTGAGCGCCAGCGAGGGGGTGAGGCGCACCCCCTCGCTGGC
>NZ_JBHYGG010000101.1:0-73972 GCF_051859125.1 Gemmata sp. | reverse complement strand
GGCGCGCGGGGGGCGTGAGCCCCCCGAGTGAACCGCACTGGCGTGACCGCGGGGGGCTCACGCCCCCCGCTCGCCACATTCGCCGCCCCTCACAGCTCGGGCCAGATCCACAGCAGGACCGCGAAGTGGATCAGCACCGCGGCGAAGATGAGCGCCACGAGCCGCCACGACGGCAGGTCCGACGCCGCGGCCGGGTCCGCCGGCGCGTCGACGGGCGCGTTCGGCCCCTCGCGGTTGG
This sequence comes from Gemmata sp., assembly GCF_051859125.1. Lineage (NCBI taxonomy): Bacteria > Pseudomonadati > Planctomycetota > Planctomycetia > Gemmatales > Gemmataceae > Gemmata > Gemmata sp. The sequence continues at coordinate 73,734 of NZ_JBHYGG010000101.1, read as the reverse complement.
TCCCGAGGACGAGGACCGCGAGGAGCCCCACGAACCCCACCGCCACCAGCGTCATGCACACCGGGAAGCACGCGAGGAGTGGGGTCACGCCAGGGTCCGCCCGAACGCCGGGGCCAGGTCGCGGAGCCGCTCGACGAGCGCCTTGAGCCCCGGGAAGTCGAGCGACTGCGCGCCGTCGGACATCGCCTTGTCCGGCTCCGGGTGCGCCTCGACGAGGACGCCGTCGGCCCCGGCCGCCAGCGACGCCAGCGACATCGACGGGACGTACGCCCGCTTCCCGGTGCCGTGGCTCGGGTCCACGAAGATCGGCAGGTGCGTGAGCGCCTTCGCGGGCGGGATCACGCCCAGGTCGAGCGTGTTGCGGCTGTGGTCCGAGAACGTCCGCACGCCCCGCTCGCACAGGACCACCTGGTAGTTCCCGCCGGCCATGACGTACTCGGCGGCCATCAGCCAGTCGTCGAGCGTCGCGCTCATGCCCCGCTTCAGCAGCACCGGCTTGCGGCACAGCCCGACCCGCTTGAGGAGCGAGAAGTTCTGCATGTTCCGGGTGCCGATCTGGATGACGTCGGACGCCTCCTCGACGGCCGCGGCGTACTCGGTGTCCATCAGTTCGGTGACGATGGCGATGCCGGTACGCTCGCGGGCCTTGGCGAGGATCTTCAGCCCCTCGGTGCCCATGCCCTGGAAGGCGTAGGGGCTGGTCCGCGGCTTGAATGCCCCGGCCCGCAGGAACTTCACGCCGATCGACATCAGGAACTCGGCGGTCCTGAGGACCATGGCCTCGTTCTCGACCGAGCACGGGCCGGCGACGACGGTGAACGTCCGCGGGCCGACGGTGCCCTGCGGGAACGCGATGCTCGTGTCGTCGCGCTTCATCTCGCGGCTGGCGAGCTTGTACGGCTTGGTGACGCGGATGGCCTCCTCGACGCCGGGGAGCACCTCGAACAGCGCCTTGCTGACGGCCCCGGTGTTCCCGGTGATGCCGATGGCGGTGCGGGTGGCCCCGGGCATGACGTGCGGGGTGAGCCCCTGCCCCGTGATGACCTCGACGACGCGGGCGATCTCCGAATCGGCCGCGTGGGACTGCATGACGACGAGCATGTTCCACCAGGGGAGTAGGCCGCGTTCAAAGTAGGCGACTCGCTCCGCGAGCCGCACCCCGGCGGGCGACCCGGACCGGGGACCGCGGCCGGTGTCAGTCGCGGAACGAGTGACCTACATTACGGAAGGAGGGCCGGTCCGTCGCGACCGGCGATCCGAACTCCGCGTTCCGGGCCGGATCGCGTATTATACGGCAACGCTCGCTCCCCCGCCGAGGGCCGGATGGATTACGCGGACGACGACCACCTGACCCGCTCGCTCACCGAACTCGGCGACCCGGACGCGCTGTTTGGGATCAGCCGGGGCCGGTTCCTGGCGAAGCTCGGCCTGGGCCTGGGCCTGATGCTGTTCGGCGTGGTCGCGAACTACTTCTGGTGGTTCCGCGGGCCGGCCGGGTTCGGGCACCTCGAACTGCTGGTGCTCATCGTGGTGCCCCTGTCCGGCGGGGCGATGCTGGTCCACATGTACCGCGAGCGCGGGCTGCACGTCCTCGTGTACCCGGCCGGGCTGCTCCGGCTCCGCCGCGGCGAGGTCGACTCGTTCCCGTGGCGCGAGGTCGATCACGTCCTGCTCAACGTGAACCGGGCGGGGGACGCCGAGTTCGTGCGGGGGGCCGACGGCGAGCCGCTGGCGTGCTGGCTCCCGGTGGACGTGCCGACGTTCCAGCTCTGGAAGGCCGGGCTCACGGTCGCCCGCGGGGACGGCGTGGCCGCGCACTTCGGCCCGGCGCTGACGGACTACGCCGCACTCGCCGAGGAGGTCCAGCGCCGGACGTTCGAGGCGCTGTGGCCCGAGGTGTGGGCGAACTTCGCGGCCGGGCGGACGATCGAGTTCGGCGACATCGAGGCGACCCGCCGCGGGCTCCAGTACAACGGCAAGGCGCTCCCGTGGGCCGACGTGAAGGAGCTGGCGGTGGCGCAGGGGAAGCTGAGCGTGAAGCAGGGCGGCAAGTGGCTCCCGTGGGTGCTGGTGGACGTGAAAGAGGTTCCGAACCCGCACCTCCTGTTCGCCCTCGTTTCCGAGGCCCGCCGGCTCGCACTCGCCCCCCAGCTCGGGGAACCGCCCGCGCGGGCCGCCGAGTGACTCCCGACCCGAACTCGCCCCGAACTCGCCCCCCGAGGTGCTCCCATGTCCGACGACTTCGACAACCCGCACGGCGAGGTCGCCGCGGGGCTCCCGAGCGGGTTCCGGGCGGCGGTCACGCACGCGCTCGCGGACCTCAACTACACGGTCGCCTCGTGGGAGCCCGACGGGGTGAACGTCGTCCCGCCGACCGGCAAGGGCGACGAGCAGTACATCGGCCTGTCGAACCTGTACCGCCGCGCGAGGGCGGTCGAGAAGGCCGAGTGGCCCGCGATGATCCGCGAGTTCCTCGGGCACCTCACCGGCGTGCTCGCGGGGCCGAAGATCCCCGACGACCTCACCGCGGTCGCGGACCGGCTCCGCCCGCGGCTCGGCCGCCCGTTCTCGCGGCAGGGCAAGACGCACCCGTGGGGCGTGCCGCTGCCCGGCACCGGCCTCGAGATCAACCTCGTGATCGACTTCCCGCACACGATGGCCTACGTCACCGACGACATGCTCAAGAAGACCGGGCGGGCCGGCGACGACCTGCTCGACGGGGCGCTGGGGAACCTGCGCGCGAACACGCCCGACGACTTCCTCGAACCGGTGAGCGACGAGATCGACATCCGCATCGGGCACACCGGCGACGGGTACGACGCGGCCCGGGCGCTGCTGGTGGAGGACCTGATGCCCGAGTCGCCGGCCGGGTTCTGGGTCGCGGTCCCGAGCCGCGACGAGCTCGCGGTGTGGCCGGTGTCGGTGGCGGCGCTGGAGAAGATCCACGTCATCAAGATGTTCGCGCGCGACAACTTCGCGAACCACGCGTACCCGGTGAGCGAGGACGTGTTCTGGGTGTGGCGCGGCGCGTGGTACCCGTTCGGCATCAAGATCAGCGACACCGAGCTGACCGTGTCGCCGCCCGACGAGTTCATGGTCGCGCTGGAGTCGCTCAACGGCGGCACACCGGGCGGCGAACCCTGAGCGCCAGCGAGGGGGTGCGCTACCCCCTCGCTGGCGCTTCAATTTGCGCGTCGGGGCGTCGTCGGACGAACGGGTTCTGGCAGAGGTGGTCGCCCCTCACCCGCGACTCGAAGACTCGTCGCGACCTCTCCCCGTAGGAACGGGTCGAGGTGTTGCCCCCGCGCTTCTCGTGAGCAACGCGGTCGGATCAGTTCTCATGAAGTACGGCGAGCCCCACCTCGCCCCGTTCCTACGGGGAGAGGTCGCCGCGGGGCTCTGGCCGCGGCGGGTGAGGGGCGGCCGCCTGAACATGCACATCAAGCGACCACGCCTCCGATCGCAACTTCAAAATTGGCGCTCGGGGTTCGCCAAGCAACCTCACTCCACCTTCGGCATCCCGTCCGGCACGGTCCGCTTCGGGTCGGCGGGGAGTTCCATGGCGCCGTTGAGCTTGGTGCCGGTGTTCTTCGTGTCGCCGCCGGTGGCGAGGAAGAACCGGCCGTCCCTCACGCCCGCGTTGATGTTCGTTGCGGGGTTGCTGTCGCCGGTGAACCGCGCCTTCGGGGCCGCCTGCCAGTCGCCCTTCACCGGCTTCACCCAGGCGTTCCCGAACTGCGCCACGCGGGCCTTCGTGGCCGAGACCTTGTCCCGCTTGAAGTCCTCGACGAACGAGTAGTACCCGCCCAGGTTCTTGCCGCCGGTGATGGTCGAGAACGTGACGAGGTGCTTCCACTCCTTGTCGGTCGTCGGGCGGAAGTACCCGGAGTACTCGTTCCGGTCGCCGTTGATCTTGGATGTCACCAGGAACGAGTAGGTCGCGCCGTCCTTCCAGTCGAAGTCGAGGAACGACTGCCCGCCGGTGCCCTCGCCGCCGAACCGCCCGATGCGGACCTTCTCGTCCTTGTGCAGCAGCTTGACGCGCTTCTCCTCGTCCACCTTCTTCGGGTCGTTCTGGCCCGAGTCCCACACCGAGAAGATGACGACCTTCTTGCCGCCGCCCTGCTCCTGGATGCCGAAGTACCCCTTGTTCCAGCCGATCGCACAGAAGTACGTCCCGGGCGCGGACGTCTCGACGGTCACCTCGTTGTAGAACGCCGTGCCCTCGGGCGCGGGGTAGCCGAGGTGGACGGACCGGCACGCGACGCCGGCGAGCTTCTCGTCGGCACTCAGGAGCGCGATCGGGGCGAACAGCAGCAGTGCGGAGAGGGAGCGAATCATGAGGGTCTCGGGGGTCGGAGGAGCGACACCCCGTAGACGCCGCTACCGGATGAACTGTTCGACGAAACCGCCGCCGAGGCCGACCGCCTCGTAGTGCGCCCGGCACTTCGCGAGCCGCGTGAACACGTCGTCGTACCCCATCACCTTCCCGTCGGGGTCGACGTAGATCATGGCGCCGTTCACCTGGAACAGCGTGACCATCTCCTCGACGTGCGGGTCCACGACGAGCGTGTGCGTCTCGCCGGCGGTCTCGTACACGTAGCTCCCCTCGCGCGCGACCCAGTCGTGTTCGAGGTACCGCCACTCGCCCTTGAGGACGTACCCGTGGACCGGTTGCGGGTGCCGGTGCCGCGACAGCACCCCGGCCCGCCGCACGCGGAGCAGGTTGCACCAGTAGCCGCGCGACACGCACAGGAGCAGCGGGCGGAACCACACGTTCGGTTCGACCGGCACCCACACCCGCTCGTCCTTCGGCACCACGTCGGGGACGACGAGTTCCGCCGCGGCCTCGGGCGGCTGCGGGTGCCGGTACGGCTGCCACTTCTCGGCGTCGGACACGGAGCCCTCCTTCGTCGGGAAGCTCGAAATTCGAAGCACGAAATCCGAAACGAAGAGCCGGCTTCGCTTGTCTTTCTTTCGGATTTCGTGCTTCGAATTTCGAGCTTATTCCTTATACGCACAGGTACCCGCCGTCCACCGGGACGACGGTGCCGGTCACGAACTTCGCGTCGTCGGACAGCAGGAACGCGACCACGCCGGCGACGTCGCTCGGCTTGCCCCAGCGGCCCATCGGCGTGCGGGCCCGCAGCGCCGCGGAGCGTGCGTCGTCCTCGGCGAGCGGCCGCGTCATCTCGGTCTCGATCCACCCCGGCGCGACGGCGTTCACGCGGACCCCGTCGGCCGCCCACGCCGCCGCGAGGCTCTTGGTGAGCTGCGCGACGCCGCCCTTCGACGCCGAGTAGCCCGGCACGAACGCCGACCCGAAGAACGCGAGCATCGACGCGGTGTTCACGACCGCACCGCCCGCGGCGACGAGCGCCGGCTTCGCCGCGAGGCACACCCGCATCGTCCCCACCAGGTTCACCTCGACCGTTCGGCGGAAGCCGTCGATGGTGAACTCCGCGCCGGCCCGCTGGATGACGCCGGCGCAGTTCACGACCCCCGCGAGTCGCGGCAGCGCCGCGATCACGCGAGCGACCGACTCATCAGATGTCACGTCGAGTTGGACCGCCTCGATGCCGGGTTGCGGGGCGAACGCGGAGACCTCGTCGGCCCCGAACCCGCCCGCGACGACGCGGTACCCGCGCCCGGCGAGGTGCCGCGACACGCCCTCGCCGATCCCGCGGGTGCCGCCGGTGACCAGCACCACCCGTTCCGCGTGGGTGCTCATGGAACGGCCCTTGTGCTGTGTGGAAGCCCGCTCTCTGTAGCCGGCCTCTGTGAGGCCGGTGCTTGGGGACTCCCGAAGGCCCGGCCTCACAGAGGCCAGCTACAGAAGAGGCTGCGGGCCTCACCCCGGGATGATGGCGTCGGCCTCGATCTCGACGAGCATGTCGGGCGAGATGAGCTTGCTCACCTCGACGATCGCGGTCGCCGGGAGAGCGTTCTTGAAGAACTCGCCGTGGGCGCGGCCGGCGGGCTCCCATTGGGAGATGTCGGTGAGGTAGATGCGGGTGCGGACCACGTCCTTGAGGGACGCGCCGAGCTTGCCGAGGGCGGTCTCGATGTTCTTGAGGGTCTGCACGGTCTGGGCGGCGACGTCGCCGATCCCGACGAGTTTGCCGTCGGGGCCGGACGCCGTGGTGCCGGAGACGAACACGAACTGCCCGACCTTCACGGCCCGGGAGTACCCGATGATCGGTTCCCACTTCGAGCCGGTCGAGTAGGTCTCGCGCTTCATGTGTGGCTTCTCGGTGCTGGGGACGCGGCGCGAGCCCACCGCCCGCTCCGCAGGCCGATTGTCTTAGAAGCGGTGGCGGAATGGGCGAGGTGGGTCCGCCCCGCCGGTGACGGGGCCTCGCGTTTTTCCCGCGATTCGCGTTTGACGGAGCCGCGATCGTTCGGCATGTACAGATGTACCAAAGTTCGCACCCGGAGCCCCAGGGTTCGCACCCTGGGCTACGGACTGTCGTCCCTCCGGGACTCAAAACCTCGGAGCCCCCGGAGGGGGCGGCAGTCCGTAGCCCAGGGTGTAAACCCTGGGTCTGTGATGCCCACCCGACATCCCCTTTCCCCCGAGTGCCGTCATGCCCGCCGTCACCCTCGACATGGAGGCCGTGCTGTCCCGCGCCGCGGACCTCCGCGCCGAGGGCTCGACCTGGGCCGCCGTCGCCGCCGCGCTCGACATGGACGCCGACGAACTCAAGGCGCTGTGCCGGTTCAACCCGGCGTACCAGCGCGCCGCCGCACGGGCGCGGCGCGAGGTGATCGCCGACGCCGCGGCCGAGTCCATGCGGTTCCTCCGCAAGCGGCTCCGCGGCGACGACGTGAGGGCCGCGCGCCGCGCCGCCGAGACGCTCTCGCGGGTGTGCATGACGCGAATCCGGCACCGCCGCCCGGTGAAGGACCGGCCGCCGCGCGTGGACCCGCGCCTCGAAGGGCTGCGGCCCGAGGACGCCGAGGAGGTATTGTTCCAGTGCGCGATGACCCCCGAGGAGCGCGCCCGGCACGCGAAGATCGAGGCCGCGTGCCTCCCCGACTTCGACCGCGGCTTCGCCCTGGCCCACTCCGACATGCTCACGCGCCACAAGCTCAAGAACCCGCCGCCGCCCGACGCCGACGGTCCCGACGCGGCGGGCACCGGCGTGCCGCGCGCCCCGCAATCACCGCAATCACCGACCTGCGGCTCAGTAGACGCCCGCGGCGAGTGCGAGTCAGGTGGTGCGGAAAGTGGCTTTGCGATGGATCGGGCCAACCCCGAGCGCCAGCGAGGGGGTTCGCGTCACCCCCTCGCTGGCGCTCAGGGTTCGCCCGGTACAACAGCGTCTCGGGACGAACTCAAGGGTGCGAAGTGTGATCGGCAGACGGTTTCAGTTCCGCTCGGCCGCTGCCGTGCGCGAGCCGCTGTGCCGGGCGGCGCGGACGCGGTCGAGCACGCAATCGCTGTCCCAGGTCTGGGTGGCGAGGTACCGCACGAGCAGGAGGATCTTCACCTCCTCGATCTCGGCGGCGGTGAACCCCTCGGTCCCGGGAGCGGGAACGGTGCGGCGGCGGTCAACGGTGGTGGCGGGTGCGGTCATTCGTCTCCGGGGCGGTGCGCCCGTGATGGGTCTCAACTCAATGAAGGTGACACCCGCCCGAGCCCCGCGGTTCGCGCCACCGGACCACACCGGGCCTGGTGGACCGGCACCGGTCCGAGCCCGAGCGCCGAGCGAGGGGCGAGCGTGAACCCTCGCTCGGCGCTCGGGCTCGGACCAGAAGCCCCGCCCGCGGGTCCGCTGCACCCGGACCCGGTCTCACGCCCCGCGGGTGCGGTCGAGTTCGGCGACGAGCGCCCGGATGAACGGCTCGGCGTCGGACACGATGCCGACGGTCTGCGTGCTCCCGCGGTCCATGAGCTTGGTCACGGTCGCCGGGTTGATGTCCACGCACGCGACCTTCACCGCCGCCGGCAGCAGGTTGCCGACGGCGATCGAGTGGAGCGTCGTGGCGACCATCAAGCAGAACCCGACCCCGGGGAGCAGCCGCCGCATCGCGTCCTGGGCGACCAGCGAGTCGGTGACGACCTCGGGCAGCGGGCCGTCGTCGCGGATGCTCCCGGCCAGCACGAACGGCGTGCTCGACTTGACGCACTCGTACATGATGCCGGACGACAGCTTCCCCTGCTCCACCGCCGCCCGGATGCCGCCGATCCGGCGGATGGTGTTGATCGTCCGCAGGTGGTGCTCGTGCCCCTCGTGGGTCGGGATCCCCTGGTCGAGCGAAACGCCGAGACTGGTGCCGTAGAACGCCTGCTCCATGTCGTGGGTCGCCAGCGCGTTCCCGGCGAACAGGACGTTGATGAGCCCGTCGCGGACGAGCCGCGCGACCAGTTCGCTGCCCCCGGTGTGGACGACCGCCGGGCCGAGGACGGCGAGCACCTTCTCCCCGGCGGCCCGGGTCTTCCGCATCGCGTGGGCGATCTCGCGGACGCTGACCGCCTTCGGCCGCTCGCTCGACACCGGGCTGGCCATGAACTCGAACAGCTCGTGCTTCCGCATCTCGGACTCGGGCGGCAGCACCCGGGTGCCCGTGCGGCCGACGACGATGCGGTCCCCGACGCGCACGGAGGTCATCGGGACGCACCGGGCCGCGCCGCCCTCGGGGTCCACGAGGATGCCGCAGTCCATCTCCTGGTCCTCGACGTCGATCCACTCGCCCCCGAGCTTGAGCTGGGTGCGGAAGTTGGTCGAGCAGTAGAACCCGTCGGGGAACGCGCCGCCGACGTCGGCGGCGACCGCGACGCAGTCGGCGGCCTGGGAGGGCACGGCCCCGTGCGGGTGGACCTCGGCGAGGATCGCTTCGAGCTGCTGCGGGGACGCGGCCCGGACCTCGATGCGGACGAAGCTCGGGTCGTCCTGCTTCTCGCCGAGCCGCAGGGTCTCGATGTGGTACTGCCCGCCGCGGGAGAGGATCGCGTCGAGCACCTTGGGCAGCAGGAGCGAGTCGACGATGTGCCCGGTCATCTCGACGTGTTCGACGAAGCTGGCCGACATGGCGTGAACCTCCGGGGGAGTGTCGCACTCTCCTTCTTACCCGGAGCGGGACCCGGAAACGAGGCGGGGGGACGCGATGACCGACGGCTTGGGCGACCGGATGAAGCGGTACGAGGCGGCCGAGGCGGGCCGGCGGCTGATGCCGCTGCTGCCGGTCCTGGCCCGGCTCGACGGCCGCGCGTTCCACACGTTCGTCCGCGGCCTGGACCGCCCGTTCGATGTGCGGCTCTCGCGGCTGATGGCGGACGCGGCCCGGTTCCTGGTCCGCGCGACCGGCGCCGAAGTCGGGTACACGCAGTCGGACGAGATCACGCTGGCGTGGGTGCCGGCGGGGTTCGAGAGCCAGGTGTTCTTCGACGGCCGGGTGCAGAAGATGGCGTCGGTGTTGGCGGCGCTGTGCTCGGCGCACTTCACCCGGCGGCTCCCCGAGTTCCTCCCGCCGAAGTACGCGGCCCGGCTCCCGGTGTTCGACGCCCGGGTGTGGAACGTGCCGACGCTGGACGAAGCGGCCAACACGTTCCTGTGGCGGGAGCGGGACGCGACGAAGAACTCGGTCTCGATGGCGGCCCGTGCGCACTACGACCACGCGGACCTGCACGGCAAGACCGGCGCGGAGATGCAGGCGCTGCTGTTCCGCAAGGGCGTGAACTGGAACGACTACCCGGCGTTCTTCAAGCGCGGGACCTACGTCCGCCGCGAGACGGTGCGCCAACCATTCGCAGCGACCGAACTCGTCAACCTGCCGCCGAAACACGCGGCACGAGCGAACCCGGACCTGATCGTGGAACGTTCGGAGGTGGTAGACCTGGCGCTCCCGCCGCTGTCGCAGGTGCGCAACCGTACGGGCGTACTGTTCGGGGGCGAGGAACCGCAGGTGGAAACCACCCGTTGACGCTGACACGGGCGGGCGGTAAGAATAATTACGCGGGCGGGATTTCGAACCGACCGATGACGGTGGCTGTAGCTCAGTTGGTTAGAGCGCCAGATTGTGGATCTGGAAGTCGCGGGTTCAAATCCCGTCAGTCACCCTTTACCGAAGCACTGCAATCTCAAGGGGTTGCGGTGCTTCTTCAGTTTCCGGCCCGCGTCAGAATAACCCCTCAGTACGGCCTGGGTACGGCCAATCGGCGGACTCACCCGAACAGTGACCCGGCCCCGCTCGCCAGCTTGGCGTCGTCGGGCATCAAGTGCGCGTACACCGTCAGGGTCATCGACACGCCCGAATGTCCGAGCCGGCGGGACGGCCTTGAGGCTGTGCCCGGCCGCGACCAGGGCCGAGGTCCGGGTGTGCCGCAGGTCGTGGAACCGGATCCCCTCGGGGACGAGCTCCGGGTGCGCCTTGGCCTCGTCCGCCGCCATCTTCTCGGCCTTGTTCGCTCGGGCGACCAGGGTGCGGAACTCGCGGAGCGCGTTCGACCGCTGGAGGTGCACCCCGGCCTTCGTGCCGAACACCGGCCCGGTCACCGTCCCGGCCTTGAACCGGGCAGCCCGGTGCTCCTGAAGTGCGGTGAGGGCGAACATCGGCAGGGCGACGACGCGCTTCCCCGACCGGCACTTCGGCTCCTTCAGGATGAACTGCTTCTTCACCTGCGAGAGTGAACGCCGCACGTCGATCGTCCCCTTGTTCAGGTCCGCGGCGGCCCACGTCAGGGCGAGTAGATCACTTCGACGGGAAGTACGCCGCCGTCACCCACAGCAGCACGCCGAGCAGCACCACGCCGAGGAGCAGGCTCCCGGCGATGAGCTGCTTCTCGACCGGCAACAGCGGCTCCGCCTCGACCCTGGCGATTTCGTCGGCCGTTTCTTCGTCCGTTGGTTTCGGGTCCACGCCTACCCCTTCCCGGAGACCGGGCTGACGCCGTGAAAGAACAGCCACGAGATGCCGAGCCCGACCCAGATCACGAAGCCGAACAGGCACACGACGTACACGAGCGCCAGCCTGCCGAGCCCCTCCGCCCAGAGCCGGCGGAAGTTCGCCGCGAGGCCGATCGAGAAGAACGTGAGCACGAAGAACAACCGCCGGAACACGTCCGCATGCTCGGAGCCGACCTTCATTGGCGCGACCGACGCCGGGCTCGCCAGGCCGATCGCGAAGCACACGCCGAACGTCAGGACGTAGCCGAACACGAACTTCGGGAACCGCTCCCAGATGTCCCGCCAGGGCACCGTCGCGCCGGGCCTTCGGTCGATCACCTTCGTCCAGATGACCGCGAGGATCACCGCCCAGACGCCGATGAACAGGTCGATGAACACCTTCACCGTCGTCGTGGTCAGGATCATTGCTTCGCGGCTCGCCGCGCCCTCGCTGCCGGGGAAGAACAGCCCGGCCGTCAGGGTCCCGGTCGAGATCGCGGCCCCGTCCGTCTTCACGGCCAGCCCCATCCACGCGGCGGCGACCATCGGCTCGTTCGCGAGCAGCGCCCGCGCCAGTTGCGGCAGGATCAGCATCTCGATGACCGAGAAGATCACCACCAGCGACGACACCATCACGGGCACGACCGGCCGCGCGCGGATGGCCGCGCCGGTGGTGATGGCCGCGGAAACGCCGCAGATCGAGATGCCGGACGCGAGCGGGGCCGCCCACTCCCGGCTGAAGCCGAAGAACTTCCGGGCGACGAGGTAGACGAACGCCCAGTAGACGAGGTACGCCTCGATGATCGCGGCGAGGCCGCGGAAGAGGATCGCCTGCGTCTTGCTGCTCTCGTCCGCCGCCTTCGCGCCGAGGCTCGCGCCGATGATGATGATCGCCGCCTTGATGTACAGTTCCGACCGCCCCGCGTCCTTCAGCCACGCCCCGAACGCCGGCAAGAAGTTGGCGATGACGAGCCCGCCGAGGAGCGCAAAGAGGTAGCCCGCCTCGTTGGTCAGCCCGAGCGACCACTCGACGCCCTTCGGCAACTTGTCCGGCGTCGCCGCGACGTAGGCGTAGTGCCCGCCGACCCAGCACCCGAACGCCAGGGCGAACAGTACGGTGAAGCGCACCGCGAACTTCCCGGGCGACGCCCCGATGAAGGCCATTCCCGCACAGAGGACCGCGAGCAAAAATCCGAACGTCGCCGCGACCGACCCCGGTCCGGTTATCGCGGCGTAGCCCTTGGATGCGGGTGCGACGGCCAGCGCGGGATCGACCCAAATCTTGACGGACGCCGCCCACCCGAGGAGGTCGTACCCCGCGACCCCGGGCAAACTGAGGGCAAGAACGCCGAGCCCGAGCAGGACGGCAAGTGTGTCTTCGGTGCGGATCCAGGATTTCATGAGGTGACACTACCCCGCCCCCTCCGGTGTGGCAACTCGGCACGACCTCACTTTGTCAGGAAGGAAAGTTGCCAAACTCCACTAAATCGACCATATTAGTGACGGCTCTGCTCCGACCGCAGTCGGAGCAGAGCTACAAGCGGTTTGGCGGCCCGCGGGTCAGCGATTTCGCGGTCGACAAACACCAGGGCGCTTGTTCAGACGCATTTCCACTTTCTCCTCATTTGCTCGCCCTCGGCTTCCCACGGGGAATCGGTGGGTGGGTCCCTCTCCGCGCTGACGTCGTGGCCGGCCAATCCGCGTGGCACGGTCGATCCTCCATGCATTTGAGGAATGTGACATGTGGTTCCCTCGGTTACGACTGCTCGCCGCAGCCGTGGTTTTTTGGGCCGCGCCCGACCCGGCCCGCGCCGCCGATCCGAACCCGCCCCCAACCAAGGAACAGGTCGTGTTCTTCGAGAAGAAGATCCGCCCGGTCCTCGTCAAGAACTGCTTCGAGTGCCACTCCGGCAGCACTCAAGCACCCGGGGGGCTGCGGCTCGATACGCCCGAAGGGATCCGGATCGGTGGCACCCGGGGCGCGCTGATCGACAGCAAGAGCCCCGAGGCGAGTCTCCTGTTGAAGGCGCTGCGGCCCGAAGGGGGGTTCCGACCCGGGAGGGGCGCTCGCCAGATGCCGCCGGCCGGACCGCTCACAGACGACGAGATCGCGGACATCGCCGCGTGGGTCAAGATGGGGGCACCGGACCCCCGCGTGACTCCCCCGGTTAAAGTCCCCGGGAAGAAGATCGACTTCGCGAAGGCCCGGGCCGAAGGGTGGGCCTACCAGCCCGTCAAGGAGCCGGCGGTCCCCGATGCCGGGAAGGGGTGGGCCTGGTCGCCGGTCGACAACTTCGTCGCGGCGACGCAGGCGAAGACCGGGACGAAGCCGGTCGCCGACGCGGACCCGCTCGTGTGGCTCCGGCGCGTGAGTCTCGACCTCGTTGGCCTGCCGCCGAGTCTCGAGCACATCGCCGCCCTGAAGGGGGACGCGTCCCGGGCGGCCCGCGAGAAGATCGTCGACGAACTCCTCGCCTCGAAGGCCTTCGGCGAGCGCTGGGGCCGCCACTGGCTGGACATCGCCCGGTACGCGGAAAGCACGGGCAAGGAGCGGAACTTCATCTACCCGCAGGCGTGGCGGTACCGCGACTGGGTCATCGACGCGTTCAACGCGGACAAGCCGTACAACCGGTTCCTGGCCGAGCAGATCGCGGGCGACCTGCTCCCCGCGGAGACGCCGGCCGAGCGGGACGCGAACACCGTCGCCACCGGGTTCCTCGCCCTCGGGCCGAAGGGCATCAACGACCGCAACCGCGTGTCGTTCCTGATGGAGATCGCGAACGAGCAGATCGAGAACATCGGGCGCGGCGTGCTCGCGCTCTCGGTCGGCTGCGCCCGGTGCCACGAGCACAAGTTCGACCCTATCGCGATGTCGGACTACTACGCGCTGGCGGGCATCTTCCGCAGCACCGACACGCGGGCCGGCGTTCAGAACCGGCAGTTCCAGGCGGGCCGCGCGGAGCTCCTGGTGCCGCTCTCGAACGCGAAGGCCGCGGCGGCCGATCCGAAACTTGAAGCCGAGATCGCGGCCGCGCTGAAGGACGTCGCGGCGACGCGGGAGGCGCTCGCCAAGCTCCGCGGCGTTCCGGCGGGCGGCCCCCCGGGGGCCCCGGTCCCGGCCGCGAACCCGGCGGTTCCGGAAACGCCCGAGGTGGTCGCCGCTCAGGAGGCGTTCACCAGGGCGAACACTCACCTCGCGAACCTCCGGGCGAAGGAGGCCCTGCCGCAGGTGTTCACCCACGCCGTCGCGCTCGCCGACCGTGAGGACCCCAGCGACACGCCCCTGCGGCACCGCGGCGAAGTGGACCAACTCGGCCCGGTCGTCCCCCGCGGGTTCCCGAAGGTGATCGCCGTCGCGGACCCGCCGGTCTTCGACACCAAGGAGAGCGGCCGCCGGCAACTCGCCGACTGGCTCACGCGGCCGGACCACCCGCTCACGTCGCGGGTGTTCGTGAACCGCGTCTGGTCGAAGCTGTTCGGGGCCGGGATCGTCCCCACCCTCGACGACTTCGGCGACCAGGGCCAGCGGCCCACGCACCCGGAACTGCTGGACTTCCTCTCGTCCCGGTTCGTCGCACAGGGGTGGTCCGTCAAGAAGACGGTCCGCGAACTGGTCCTGAGCCGGACGTACCAACTGGGCAGCGGGGCCGACGCCGCCAACACCGCGAAGGACGAGACGAACGTGTCGCTGTGGCGGTTCACCCGCCGCCGGCTCGACGCCGAGGTGAACCTCCTGAGTTGTGACTCGGCTTAGTTCTCGCTCGGGATGTCCCCGGCGGATTTTGTCACGAACGACACGAAGGCTTCCGCGGTGATGCTGTCTCGGAGGAACCGAACGGACCCGTCCCCGAACAGGACGTTTGCTCCACCGGTGTGGAACGAGTAAGCCTCTTGTGAGTTGGTGCCGTTAATCATGGTGGTGCCGAAGTACGTGTTCGCGGCCTTGTTCCAGCCACCGACGATGATCTGGTTGCGGGGTTGACCCCAACCGGCGCCCGAAACGTAACCGTTGAGTTGCGTGTTCCCGCCGTAACTGCTCTTGTCGGGTAGCCCGCCGGTCGTCGACGCAGGGGTCGGGAACGGCTGCTTCACGGTGCCGATGAACAGGTCCGGTCTGCCCGCGTCTTCCACCACGGCGATCGTGTTCGAGAGCCCGTCCGTGACGCTCGCGATGCGGGTGGTCGGGTCCGGCGGGAACCACACGTTCTTAAACAGCCCGGTCGTGTCGCCCCGCGGCGCGACGATCTGCGGGACGGCGTTGTTCAGATTCGGGTGGATGCCGCTCAGCGGGGCGTAGTCGCCGCACGAGACGGGAACGGCGAGTGGCACGCCGGAGCTGTTCGTGTCGTCCTTCCGCGGGTTGCGGGCGGACGGGCACTGGTAGGTTTTGATGTCTTTCGCACTCAGGTTCGCGTTCACGCCGCTCGTCCAGTGCGTGTGGAAGTCATAGTTCGCGGCGATCGTCCCCTGCTCGATCTCGGGCAGGATGAACGCCCACATCGAGTGTCTGACGCTCCCCGTGGTGGTGGGGGCTCCGGTCGCGTCCAACGTGTACCACCCTGGCGGGATCGGGGGCGCAGGCGGGTTGGCGGGGTCGGACCGCCACACGGCCGCCGGCGGGAACTGACCGCGGCTGCTCTCGTAGTTGTGGAGCGCTAGCCCAATCTGCTTCAAATTGTTCTGGCACGTCGCTCGTGCCGCAGCTTCGCGAAATTTTTGTACGGCCGGCAGAAGGAGGCCAATAAGAACTGCAATGATCGCGATGACCACTAGCAGTTCAATCAAAGTGAATCCACGACGTTGAATTTGCATAGTTCACCCCAAATGAGTACAACGTGTCCGCCCGTACGCGCAGGTCGGAACGATACCAGCGATGCAATCGCTGGTACGGCCGGAGGGTAAGTGTGCTTGCCGCCCCGAAAGGCCTTGGAATTGGAGAGAGAAGCCGGCTTTCCCAGGACAGTCCCGGCGCCCGTCGCCGCGAAGTTCACCCAACCTGTTGTCGCCGAACTCAACCGTCGGAGGAGATTCAAGAGTCGGTGTCGACTACGCCACTATAATGATCGGGTTTGTGCAGTATGTCAACGACGGGAAACGGTCATTCGCCTGTGCGAGGGCTGACTCTGTCACGTTACAAGTAGAGTTGGAAGATCCGGCGAAGCAATTCTAATTGCGTAAAGCACTTAGCGTCCTGCCCGAGCAGATGGCCCCTACCACCTTGGGATTCTGCATGCCTTCGGGGGAAGGCCGCCGGCGCGATGGACCACTTCGGAAGCCGTCGGGCGAGGCACCGTACAATCGTCCGGTGAAGGCCAGGTCTTGCGTGTTGACGTACGATGGGGCATTTCCCCGGCCAACCCGCCGTGCCGCGGCCCCACCTGCGTGATCCCAAGCTCGAACGGTTCTGGCGTACGACGCTCGCGGCAGCGGTCGCCTCGGGTCTGAACGTCCGCGACTTCTGCCGCGAGCCCCGACTCACCGAGCCGTCCTTCGACGCGCGGCGGAGGGAGATCGCGGCTCGTGACGGCGCACCGACGGCCGCACGCACTCACTCCCCCCCGCGCCAGCCACTTCGCCCCGTCGTAGCTCGACACGCGCCCGCGTCGCACCGTGTTGGGGTCGGCTCGGGTTCCGCGCCCGAACTTGTTGACTCTGTGTGTCGTACCCAACACCCCGTTGGAACAGGTGCTCCGGTCCGGGCACGTCCTCCGGGGCCCGGCGGGGTACGACGCGGCGCACCTGCGTGCCGTGGTCGCCGCCCTCGATACCGCGTCGTGCTGAACTGGGCACTGCCCGGGCGGGTGTTCGTCTACGCCCACGGACATGCGCAAGAGCTTCGGTGGGCTCTCGGCCCTCGTCCGCGCCCACCTCCGGCGGGACCCGCTCGCCGCCGCCCTGTTCGTGTTCGGCAACCGTCGCGGGGACCGACTCAAGTTCCTGGACCGGGACGAGCACGGCCTTAATTTGGGGTCTGTGGATCTGGAAGTCGCGGGTTCGAATCCCGTCAGTCACCCCTTCAACACCTCCCAGCCCGATCCGGGGCGGGTAATTCTGCCCGACCCCTCCGGGTCGAGCCTACTTCCCTCGACTCCAACACCCAAAACTTGCAACGCGGGCGTGGAAAGCCCCGCACCGAACCCGTTGCGAACGGCCGGACGGCGCGAGCAGATCGAAGCGCGCGAAGAGACCGCCGGAGTTAATCCGGCGGTCGCTTGTCGTCGCACGGGGATTAGCGGAAGCGACGGCCGCCCGAGTAGCGGTTGCCGTAGCCGCGGTTTCCGTAGCCGTAACCGCGATTCCCGTAGTTGCTGTACGAGCGGTAGCCGTAGTTGCTGTACCCGCCGTAACCGTAGTTGTTGTACCCGCCGTAGTAGCCGGGCGAGTAGCCGTAGTTGTTCCCGCCCAAGACGGAATTCAAGCCGAGTTGAAGCAGACCGCCGTTGCCGATCGACAGACCCGTGCCGTAGCCGTACTGCGAGTACCCGCCATAGTACGCCGGGTAACCCCCGCCCACAATGACCTGTGCACTGGCGACCGACGGGGCGGCAACCGCGAGTGCGGCGGCGGCAGCCGCCGTGAAGATGAACTGACGCATGCGTGTCTCCTCTTGGGGCGACGTCCGCTGGCGTCAGAAAGTTATGCACTTCGTGTGCCGAAGCCGATGACCCAGAACTGGTCAGCACTTGCGAATCGCGGCACGTCGAATCAGCCGAACACTGAAGGCGCGCGACGGGCTACTCCACAGGAGCGCGGAACGCGGCGTAGTCCTCCTCGGTCCACTCGTAGTCGATGACGATCTGCTCGCCTGCTGCGATGTCGCGACTGGCCCGAAAGACGATGTCGTCCCTCGCGGTCCGCGGGGAGAAGCGCGCGTTGGGCGTCGGGGAGTGGTTGTACAGCGACCCGTACCCCAGTGCGACGGCCAGGGCCTCGCCGCCCGGTCCCCACTTGAAGACGTAGTGATCCAGTACCCCGAGGCTCCCGACGGGGGCCGAAGGCATGCGGATGACCGGGCACACCTCGATGACTTCGCCCTTGCGGAACGCGCGCCCGGCGAACACGCCCCGGCCCATGCCCCGGGCCTTGCGGACGATCAGGTCTGGTTGCGTTGCGTTCATGGGCCTCGCACTCTCCGGGTGCAGGGCAACATCGATGCGTGCGGGCGGCCGACTTGAGGTGGATTCACCGATCCGGTCCCGGTGCAGCACCCGTCGGCTGCCAAGACCCGCGTGACCCGTTCGCTCCTTCGTTTCGCTCGACCACGGGGGAGCGGCGGGGTAGCCGGGTGTGGGGCGTGAGTGTGGCCCGTGCGGCAAACGAAGAAGCCTCACAAGTCCTTGCACTTGTGAGGCTTCCGGCAGTTACCCCGCTAGGATTCGAACCTAGACAAACAGAATCAGAATCTGTTGTGCTACCGTTACACTACGGGGTAGGCGATCAACTCGACACTGGAAGGATAACAACCGCCTCGGGGCGTGACAAGTGCTCCTAATCGAGAGGCGTCCGGCGTCAGAGCCGTCGGTCGCGACTCGCTCGGCCGAGGATCGCGCTGGCCCCGGGAGAGTACGGTCGAGTGCCACGCGGTTCGGAATTGGAGCGGAACGGTGCGTACCAGTTCGGGTTGGATTCCCGTCGGCGGCGCAACCCGGCGCGGTTTCTGGACTTTTTTCGTGCGGGATCGGGAACTCCCGGTTACGGTGTGCGTCAGAAGAAGTGTCGAGGGCCAAGCGAACTCGCCGAAGCAAGCCACAACCAACTGCACCGGCCCGGCTTGAAACGCAAGCCTCCAGCTCAGCGAACACGGATTTCAGTCGCGAATCACGAAGTCGGTTGTCGGTTGACGGAGCTTGAAGAACGCCGAAACCGTCGAACTGGTTCTTTCCCGCCTGCCGCCGTGCCTGACCGCACGCCGGCGAAACCTCGGAGCGCATCACATGTTCGGGACCACCGATCGTCGGCACTTTCTGCAGCACGCCGCGGCCAGCACCGCGGTCACCCTCCCCGGCCTGAACTTCCTCGCGAAGGTCCGCGCCGCGGCCCCGGAGATGAAGAAGAAGCAAAAGAGCCTGATCATCCTGTGGATGGCCGGCGGCCCCCCGACGATCGACCTGTGGGACCTGAAGCCCGAGAGCCAGAACGGCGGCCCGCACAAGCCGAAGCCGACCGCCGCCAGCGGCGTCGAGATCAGCGAGCACCTGCCGCTGGTCGCCAAGCAGTTCAAGAACCTGTCGATCATCCGCTCGCTGAACTCGCGGGAAGGTGACCACGACCGCGGCACCCGGATGATGAACACCGGCCGCGCCCCGAACCCGCTGCTCGACTTCCCGTCGATCGGCTCGGTCCTGGCCTACTACCAGGCCATGGACATCGAGGCGATGAAGAACGCCGACCTGCCGGCCTCGATCTCCGTGGGCGGCCCCCGCGGCGGCGCCGGCTTCCTCGGCATGAAGTACGCCCCGTTCAACGTCCAGAACCCGGGCACCCCGCCGGAAAACATCGCCGCCCCCGCCGGGATCGACGAGGGCCGCATGGCCCGCCGCGCCGCCCTGTTCAACCGCGTCGAGGGCAGCTTCAGCACCGGCATGCCGATCGACAGCAAGACCGGCAAGCCGATGGTCCTGGACGCCGCCCAGGCCCACAAGGAAGTCTACGAGAAGGCCCTGAACCTCGTCGTCTCCACCCGCAAGGACGTGTTCAGCCTCGACAAGGAGATCGACGGCAAGCCGATCGACCCGAAGCTGAAGGAAGAGTACGGCAACGACCAGTTCGGCCGGTCGGCCCTCCTCGCCCGTAAGCTGGTCGAGGCCGGCACCGCCGCCGTCCAGATCACCCTCGGCGGGTGGGACCTCCACGCCAACACCCACCAGACCCTCGCCACCCAGCGGCTCCCGGTGCTCGACAAGGCCATGGGCACCCTGGTCAAGGACCTGGAACAGCGCGGCAAGCTGAAGGACACCGTCATCGTGTGGATGGGCGACTTCGGGCGCACCCCCCGCATCAACCAGAACGCCGGCCGCGACCACTGGAGCCGGTGCTGGTCGGTCGTGCTCGGCGGCGGCAACATCAAGGGCGGCGTCGCCTACGGGGCCACCGACAAGGACGGCACCAGCGTCTCCGAGAACGAGACCAGCGTGCTCGAACTGTTCGGCACCCTCTACAAGGGCCTCGGCATCGACCCGACCCCCGAGACCAACGCCAGCGTCCGCGACAACCTCGGCCGCCCGTACTACGTCGCCGGCGACAAGCCGAACGAGAAGACCGGCAAGCTCTGGATCCCGGCCCTCGTCAGCTGAATGGGCTAACTTGATCGAACCGAGCCGGCCCACCCGCTACAACGGGTGGGCCGGCTCGCGTTGCGGGGGCAGCGGCCCGCCACATTTCGCCCGGTGGTCCTCGCCCGAGTAGAATGTCCCCGCCCCCGGCCCGACGGGCCCCAACGTCAAAGAGGTGAACTGTGACGCCCTTTCCGCTGCGGTACCTCGTGTCGTTCAGCGCCACGCTCCTCCTCTCGCTGTGCGCCGGCGCCCAGGACACCGCCCCCGACTTCCCACTCGGGCGCTTCGCCGACGGCAAGAGCTACCAACTGAGCGACTACCGCGGCAAGGTCGTGGTGCTGTACTTCTACGAGAGCCAGTGCCCACGGTGCAAGGGGGCCGTTCCCGAGCGGAACGAGGTGGTGAAGGCGTTCGAGGGGAAGCCCGTCAAGTTCATCGCGGTCGGGGCCGGCGACACGCTGGACGCGGTGACCGGGTACGGCCGCGAGACCGGGCTGAAGATGCCGATCTTCGCCGACAGCCTGGGCCTCATGGAGGCGCGCTACGGTCAGAAGATCTCGCTGGAGAACATCTGGCAGTTCCGCGTGATCGGCCCGGACGGGGCCATCGTGGGCAACACGATGGACAAGGCCACAATCGAGAAAGCGCTGGAAAAGGCCGCCTGGAAGTACGACCCTAAGGACTACGACCCCAAGCTCAAAGCGGCTCTCGACGCATTCGAGTGGAACCAGTGGGACGCGGGGATGAAGCTGCTCGCGCCCCTCCGCCGCAGCCCGGTCAAGCCGGTGGCCGAGTCCGCCAACAAGCTTTACGACGCACTCAAGGCCGAGGCCGACGCCTGGAAAACCGAGGCCGAGAAGGCCGTCGAGACCGACCCGGTGGCGGCCTACGACCTCTACACCAAGGTCACCACGCACTTCCCCACCGAGGCGAACTTCAAAGGCGCGCAGGAAGCGAAGCAGAAGCTCGCCGTCAACAAGGCGGTGGTGGCCGAGTTGAACGCGCGCCGGGCGTACGCCCCGATCGGGACCGCTGTCGCCGCCGCGACGGCCGCACAAAAGGCACAGGTGCTCCAACAGCTCCGGACGTTCACGAAGAAGCACAGCGGCACGCCAACGGGGGACAAGGTGTCCGCCCTCGTCAAGGAGTTGGAAAAGTAGGCCCGGTCACCCGCGGCGGAACGATGTTGGAACGACCGATCCCTGGCCCCTTCAACGCGAAAGAGCCCACCCGACCTCGGGTGGGCTCTCGGCCTTCCGGCACGCGGCGTCAGCCGCAACCCGGCGTCACGCCTTCGCCGCGGCGCGCCAGTGGCGGAGCGTGTCGTCGCCGATGCCGAACCGGCGAGCGGCAACGCCCTCCAGGAACTCCAGCAGGTGCGTGGCGTCGTCGCGCCGGCCGAGGAGTCGCAGGCACGTCAGTACACGGGTGATCCGCAGCCAGTTGTGGTTCGGGTGCGCCCAGACGCCCAGGTTCGGCGACTCGGCGAAGCAGAACGCCCCCGACGGGTCGCGCTCGACGCCGGCGAACCGGAGCCACCGCGCGAACGCCGCTTCCAGGTTCGCGCTCAGCAGCGGGTCGGTGGGCCAGAGGGAAGTGATCGCGGGGGTGAGGACCGGCGCGCCCGGGTTGTACGCGCTCGGTTTGTCGTTGGGGAACACCCACTGGATGAAGTCGTGGACCTGCTCCCAGGTATCGTCGGACCAGTCGAGGACCGCCTGGAAGCTGTGGCCGCGGAGGTTGTGGGCCTCGCCGCGGTAGAAGGCGAGGAACTCCTCGTCCGTGGGCTTCGCGTGGGTTAACATGAGGGTCACCGGAAGAGGGCCGAGTCGAGTTCGGCGGAGTGCGCGTCGAACGCGACGGTGAAGAACTCGTCGAGCTTGGCCTTGGACGCGTTCCCGGTGCGCATCCCGGCCGAGAACGACGCGAGGCGCTGGTCGGCGGTGCCGTGGTTGAAGCTCTCGGGCCACGCCTTGCGCCCCATCTTCTGCATGATGCGGTCGTCGCCGATCGCGCGGGCCGTCTTGAGCGCGTCGTCCACGTCGCCGGGGCGGATGAAGTTGAACTGCTTCTGCCCGTGGTACGCCCACACGCCGGCGAGGTAGTCGGCCTGCAACTCCAGGCGGATCGAGTACTCGTTCTCCTGCCGCGTCTTCCGCTTCGAATCGACGCGGGCCGAGTACCCGAGCAGGTTCTGGACGTGGTGCCCGTTCTCGTGCGCGATGACGTACGCCTGCGAGAACTCGCCCTTCGAGCCGCCGAGCTTCTGGACCAGTTCGTTGAAGAACGAGGGGTCGAGGTAAATGGTTTTGTCGGCCGGGCAGTAGAACGGGCCGACGTCGGACGGGGCGAACCCGCACCCGCCGGTGTTGACGCCCGAGGAGAACAGCACGAGCTTGGCGTTCTGGTACCGCTGGTTGCCGTACCCGTTCGACGGCTTGCCGAACTCGTCACGCCACACGGTCTCGATGGTGCCGAGCACCTTGGACACGAACGGCTTGTAGTTGTCGCTGGGCGGGGGGCCGTCCTGCGTGCCACCGCCGCCGGTGACGCCGAGCTTGTTAAGGTCTACGCCGAAGATCAGGCCGATGATGACGATCAGCAGCCCGCCGCCGCCCGCGATCGCGCCGCCCGTCGCCCGCATCCCCCGCCGGTCCTCGACGTTGCCGCTCTCGGGTGCGCCGCTCAGGTCCATGTGGTGACTCCAGACAGGTGCGGGCCGGACGGTCGCGCCGGTGCCCGCGTGGTCGGAACGTAGCGATTTTGGTGCCGGGAACGCAGGGCGCCAAACGGGAACGGTCACGCACCGGGCTTGAGGGCCACGGCGTGCCGCTGGAGGTCTTCGAGGTCCACGAATTCGAGGGCGTGGATGTGCGTGGCCTCGAGCACGACGGGGCACGCCGTGCCGGCCTCGAGCGACTCCTTCCACCGGGTGATGCACACGCACCACCGGTCCCCGGGCCTGAGCCCGGGGAACCCGTACATGGGGAACGGGGTCGACAGGTCGTTGCCGATCTCCCGCTGGTGGGCGAGGAACTCGGCCGTGACCTGGCAGCAGATGGTGTGAAGCCCCTCGTCGTCGGGCCCGGTGTCGCAGCACCCGTTCCGGTAGAACCCGGTGAGCGGGTTCGTGGAGCAGGTTTGCAGCGGGCCGCCGAGGACGTTCTTCGCGTTGGGCATGGTGGTCTCCGGGACGCATCGGTTCCCAGGAGCCGTTTTACGCACGAGCGGCCGGCAAGTCACGCCGCCCGGGACCGGGATTCGCGCCGCACCGCGTCCTCGGCGAACACCTCGGTCGCCACCGACCCGCGGCCGAGGCGGATCCCCTTCGACACGAGCATGCGCCGGCGGAGCTGCCGGAACGGCACCGCGACGAGTCGGTGCATCTGGAGCCACGCGGGGATTTCCGGCTTGGCCGCGTCCCCGGCGCACCCGGCCGTGCGGAAGGCGTGCTTGTCGAGGTGGTAGCGGTCGCCGGCGCACAGCGCGTCGAACACGCGATCGACGCCGGGAATCCAGCGGACGCGGGGGTGGGTCGCGTCGAAGCAGATCTGGAAGTCCACGAGGTACGGGCGGCCGTCGCGGCCGACGATCACGTTCTCCCGCTTGTGGAGGTCGACGTATGCGATCCCGCGGTCGTGCATCGCGCGCAGCGTCGCGCGGAGCACCGGGAAGAAGTGCGGGCCGACGACCTCGTCGCTGGCGAGCGGGTGCCCCGGGATGTACTTCCGGGCGACCGCGTTGCGGTGCAACTTCCCGCCGGCGTACACCGGCCCGAGCGGCTTGGGGATCGCGTCGAGGTCCGCGAGGCGGGTGAGCGCCCGGTGCTCGCGCGCCGCGAGCCGGCGGCCGAGCCACTGCGTCGAGACGCCGAGGATCGGCTGCGTGCGGTTGAACTTGCACACGATCTGCCCGACCGGACCCGAGTACAACGCGGTCGCGGCCCACGAGTCGTGCTTGTAGATCTCGGTCCTGGTGAACACGCCGCCGTCGACTGCGACTTCGGCGGGCGGGTCGTTGGCACCGAGGGCCCGGAACAGCGGGGGACGCGGGCGCGCAGCGGTCATCGCCGACTCCGGTTCGTGTCGCAGGGATTCCACATCCTGCATCGACTACCGGGGCTGGCGAACTCGCGAAATTACGGCGAAGTGTGTCGGTTCCCGCGGGCGGGAGAAGCGGCGGGTTCTGAGCGTTCGGGTCGCGGGTTTCCGTGGCGGCTCGAACGCCCGAGTGCTCTCGTGCCAAGTTCGATCGACTCGTGGGCGTTCTGTCGCCGGCCTCTGTGAGGCCGGGCCTCGGAGCCTTCCCCAAGCACCGGCATCACAGAGGCCGGCGACAGGAGCACAGCACCCAACGGACGACCGGACAGAACCCTTGGGAGGGCCGGCTTTCGTCCACCGGCCCTGACTCGGGGCGGATGACCCGCACGGAGCGTCGAACTCCCACGTCGGTGGGGTCTGCGACGGAGGAGTTGAGGTCCGAACTATCGCCTGAAAAGAACGATTCGTGCGGAGAGTGGGCCTCGCTTGCGAGGCTCTCCCCCCCGTTCGCGAGGAGTTGGTCTCGTTCGCGAGGAGTTGACCGTCTGTGCGAGGAGTCGGCGTCGATTGCGGAGACCCCTCCCCCAACTCGCCGCACAGAGCTTCACGCCCCACCTCAACGGCCCGCCGGTCGGAGACGCGGGCTCGGGACGCGCGGGCAGAGGTGTGTGGCACACGGTGGGTGCCACATCCATGTGGTGCCGGGGCTCTCTCCGGGAATCCGAAGTTGAGATCAGCTCGGGAGCAGATCCTTCACGACCTCCTGCTCCTTCAGCAGTTCGTCGAGCGTGGCCTTGAACTTGGACTGGCCGAAGGCGTCGAGCTTGAGCCCCTCGACGACCTTCCAGTTGCCGTCGCCGCTCGTCGTGCAGGGGTAGCCGAACACCAGCCCGGCCGGCACGCCGTACTCGCCCTTCGACACGACCGCGGCGCTCGTCCAGTCGCCCGCCGGGGTGCCCGTCACGAGGCTCTTGACGTGGTCGATGGCCCCGTTCGCGGCCGAGAACGACGACGACACCTTCGTTGTGTCGATGATGAACTTGCCGCGGTCCTGGTTGGCCGGCACGAACGTGCTCTCCAGCCACGTGCGGTCGGTGATCACGTCGGTGACCGGCTTCCCGTTGATCTTCGCGTTGGTGAAGTCCGGGAACTGCGTGTTCGAGTGGTTGCCCCAGATGGTCATGCAGGTGACCGCGGCGTTGGGCACGCCGGCCTTCAGCGCGATGGCCGAGACGGCCCGGTTGTGGTCGAGCCGGGTCATGGCGTGCCACCGCTCGGCCGGCACCTCGCGGCCGTTCCGCTGGGCGATGAGACAGTTCGTGTTGCACGGATTGCCGACGACCAGGACGCGGACGTCGCTGGCGGCCTTCGCGGCGATGGCCTTGCCCTGGCTCACGAACCCGGGGCCGTTCTTGCGGATCAGGTCGCTCCGCTGCTCGCCCGGCCCCCGCGGGGCCGCGCCGACCAGGACCGCCCAGTTCGCCCCGTCGAACGCCTTGTTCGCGTCGTCGGTGATGATGACGTCCTTGAGCGTCGAGAACCCGCAGTCCTGCAACTCGTACATCGCCCCTTCGAGGTTCTTCATCGCGGCCGGCGCGACCGACGCGGGGAGTTCGAGGAGTTGCAGAACCACCTGGGTGTTCGGGCCGAACACCTCGCCCGACGCGAGCCGGACGATGAGGCTGCTGCTGACGCGACCGGCCGCCCCGGTCACCGCGACGCGAACGACTTTCGACATGAGACGCCCCGTAGTTGGAGAGCTGTTGAGTGGTGCAGGTAGCCTAGCGACGCGCCCCCGCGGCGGCGAACTTCGGCTTGCTGCGGGCCGCTGACCAGATATAAGCCACGCCCCCATTCAACGGACCACGCGATGACCCGACTGCGACCGAGGCAGTTCAGTGCCGCACTGGCGTTCGTCCCGTTCCTCGCCGCCGGGTGCGGGACGACGCGGATGACCGACACCCCACGGTCCGCGACCGAGATGCTCCTCGTGTCGCAGGCCGCGGACCGGGCCGTGGCCCAGATCGACTTCTCGGCGCTCGTCGGCAAGACGGTGTTCCTGGACGCGACCAGCATCTCGGAGAAGGAACTCGACAAGGGCTACCTCGTGAGCCTCGTTCGGCAGCAACTCCTCGCGACGGGCGCGCTCATTCAGGACGAGAAGCCGCGGGCCGAGTACGTCGTGGACCTCCGCACCGGCGGGCTCGGCACCGACCGCCGGTCCACGCTCGTGGGCACCCCCGCGGTGCAGCTCCCGAGCGTGCTGCCGGGGATGCCGACGAGCATCCCCGAGATCGCCCTGCTCAAGAAGAACGACCAGCGCGGGATCGCGAAGGTCGGCGTGTTCGCCTACAACCGCATCACCGGCCGGGCGCTGTGGCAGTCCGGGACCGTCGAGGCCGAGAGCCGCGTGAACGACACCTGGGTGTTCGGGGCCGGCCCGTTCACCCGGGGGACGATCCACAAGCAAACGGAACTGGCCGGCGAGCCGCTGCCGTCGGTCCCGCTCCTGAACGACGTGAAGCCGGCCTCGGCGCAGAACCCGCTCGGCGAGCAGTACTTCCCCAACTCGCAGGCCCCGGCCCCGGCGCCGGTGGTCCCCGGGGCGCTCCTGGGCGTGACGGGTGCGGCGGCCGTGGGGGACCGTCCGGTCGCACGGTAGCGTCGGATTATTCCGCGCGGGTTCCGGTCGCGCTCCGAGTATCAGGAGAGAAGGCCGCATCTCGCCGCGTCCCCAGCCCGATACGTGTGGGGTGGCGGCAAAGCCACCCGGCCCGAGACAATTCCGGGCCGCGCACTCTCCAGGGCGGGTTTGTTCCACAGTTCAGCGTCCCCTCGGGGACTCGGGAGAGGATCACATGCAACCGACATCTCCTCTGGCGGCGAGCGGCGCACCGAACCTCGAAGTGCTCCGCAGCAAGGGCTGGTCCGTGGGCAGTTTCACCGGCGACTACTGCGTCGCCTGGCGCGGCCGCGACGAGGTGATCCTCGAATGGCGGGCCGGCGGGTGGCACCAGGTCGGCGGCCGCGGATCGGTCGGCGACCTGTGACCGGAGCCCCGGCCGCTGCCGCGCGGACCGCCGCGTCACCCGTTCCCCCAACCCGCCGCTCGATCCGACATTCCCGGGACGGTGGTTGACCCGGCGGGGGCGCTCGGGTTAGGGTAACTGTTGCCCATCCGCGTCGCCCCAACACCCAGGGTCCACACCATGCGCTCCGAACCCCGCGAACCGGCGGCCGCAGAGTCGTACCCCACGTTCTGGGTCAGTGACGCGGCCCCCGCCCCGGTCCTCGTGCCCGCGGTCCTGCCCGAGGAGGCGTACGCCGCCTTCGTGGACTGCACCGAGGACGAGTTCCCCGCGGACGCGGTCCCGAGCACCGCTTGAATGGCCGAC
Source organism: Gemmata sp. (assembly GCF_051859125.1). Classification (NCBI taxonomy): domain Bacteria; kingdom Pseudomonadati; phylum Planctomycetota; class Planctomycetia; order Gemmatales; family Gemmataceae; genus Gemmata; species Gemmata sp. Next base: position 46,135 of record NZ_JBHYGG010000101.1, on the reverse strand, counting down.
CGCTTCTACACCCCGGACCTCCTCGCTCCCGGCGAGTACACCCTCACCGGGAGCGAGGCGCACCATCTCGCGTCGGTCCGGCGGTTCGTCGCCGGCGACCGGGTCACCCTCTTCAACGGCGACGGCAACGACTACCCCGCGGTCGTCCTCGGCACCGGCAAGAAGTCGGTCTCGCTGACCGTACTCGGCGTCGAACCGGCCGACCGCGAACTCCCCTTCCCCCTCGTCGTTGCGTCCGCACTTCCGAAGGGCGACCGTGCCGACTTCCTGATCGAGAAGCTCACCGAACTCGGCGTCACCCGGTTCGTGCCGCTCGTCGCCGCGCGATCGGTGGTCCAGCCGAAAGAGGCCGCGGTCGAGAAGTTCACACGGGCCGCGATCGAGGCGAGCAAGCAGTGCGGCCGCAACCGCATCATGAGTGTGGACTCGCCCCGAACCTGGGCGGCGTTCCTGAAGCTCCCGGACCTGCCCGAGCGGCGGTTCGTGCTGCACACGGCCGCGGGCGCGACCGGTCGGCTGGTTCCCGGCGCGTGCGTTGTGGCGGTCGGCCCCGAGGGGGGGTTCGCACCCGAGGAAGTGGACGCGGCCGGTGCGGCGGGGTGGCTGGCGGCGAGCCTGGGGCCGCGGGTGCTGCGCGTCGAAACCGCGGCCCTTGCGGCCGCCGCGCTCGTCGCCGGAGCGGGTCAGTAGTCCTGGTTCTCGACCTTGGCGAGTGCGGTCTTGAAGGCGTTGGCCGACGGGTACCGGTCGACGGGCTCGCGGGCGATCGACTTGAGCAGCACCGCGGCGAGGTCGTCGCCGATCCCCTTCTTCAGTTCACGCGGGTCGCGGGGCGGCGTGTTGAGCCGTCGGCGGAACGTCTCCTCGCTCGACGGGGACCGCTCCCACGGCAACTGGCCCGTGAAGACCTCGTAGGCCGTGACGCCGGCGGCGAACAGGTCCACCCGGTGGTCGGTCGTCTTCCGCTTGATGATCTCGGGGGCGAGGATGTCGGCCGTGCCCGTGCGGTTCCCGCCCACGGTGAACGCGGGGGTGTACGGCACGCACAGGCCCAGGTCGATGATCTTCACGACGCCGTCGGTGGTCACCATCACGTTGCGGGTGCACAGGTCGCGGTGCAGCCACTTGTTGTCGTGCATGTATTGGAGCGCGTCGCACATCTGGGCCGTGTAATTCATGCGGTTGCCGTTGAGCTGGGCGCTCTTGGTCTCCACGAGGTAGTTGAGCCCGCTGCCCTCGACCCACTCCAGGATCACGTACGGGTCGCCCTTGGTCGTGGTGCCGAACTCGAACGTGCGGACGATGTTGTCGTGCCGCAGCGCCAGGGAGATCTCCCCCTCGCTGGGCTTCTTGAGCCCCTTGAACCGCTCCTCGAACTTCTTGGTCTTCTCCCTGTCGAGGAGCTTGAGGCACACGTTGCGGCCCAGGTCCCGGTCGTACGCGCGGTACACCTTGGACATGCTCCCCTGGCCGGTCCGGCCGCTCAACTCGAACCGCTTTTCGACGTTGACCCGGGTCGGGTTGGCCCCGGACTTGGGGGACTTGGTGCCGCCGAAGAGGAAGTCGAACAGGCCCACGGCTCACCCAACTGTTGATTGAGGGGGTAACGAGCGGGACGCCCCGGCCGCTCGTCGCGTCCGTGAATTGTACCGCGAACCGCGGCGGGGTGTGAGCCCCCGCGGGTCAGGACCTGATCTGGCAGTAGTCGATGATGCGGGCGACCTCGGTCCGCAGGTCGCGGCGGTGGACGATCCGGTCCACGAACCCGTGCTGGAGCAGGAACTCGCTGGTCTGGAACCCCTCGGGGAGTTCGAGGCGGATCGTGTTCTTGATGGTCCGGCGGCCGGCGAAGCCGATCATCGCGCCGGGCTCGGCCAGGGTCAGGTCGCCCTGGAGGGCCCAGCTCGCGGCGACGCCGCCCATCGTCGGGTTCGTCAGGATGCACACGTAGAGCCCGCCGATCGCGTCGTACCGGGCCAGGGCGGCCGAGACCTTCCACATCTGCATGAGGGACAGGATGCCCTCTTGCATCCGGGCGCCGCCCCCGGACCCGCTGACGAAGATGAGCGGCAGCTTCAGTTCCGTGGCCCGCTCGGCGGCCCGGGTGAGCTTCTCGCCGACCACCGACCCCATGCTCCCGGCCATGAACGCGAAGTCGGTGATCCCCAGCACGACGCCGCGGCCCCGGATGAACCCCTTGCCGGTCACGGCCGCGTCGAGCATCCCGGTCTTCTGCTGCTCCTCGACGAGCCGCTGGTGGTACGGGATGCGGTCCACGAACCCGAGCGGGTCGCACGGCCGCAGGTCCGCGTCCCACTCCTCGAACGTGCCCTCGTCGAGGATCTGAGCGATCCGGTCCTTCGCGGGCATGGTGAAGTGGTAGTCGCACTCCGGGCACACGTGGTGCCGGGCCTCGACCTCCTTCTTGTAGACCGTGGCCTTGCAGTTGGGGCACCGGATCCACAGCCCCTCGGGCACCCCGCGGCGGCCCCGTTCTGTCGTCATTGCGTCACCCGAGGGTGGGGTCCGGTGCTCGGTCGTCGGTAGGAATGACATACGCTTCGTCCCGGTGCGATCGGTATCGGAACCCGGCGGCCCGTCGGTCAGACCCGTCACGCCCGGTCGTCGATCTGGGCCAGGCTCTGGAACTTCTGGCCCTCGACGTAGGCGAGGAACGCGCCGCCGCCGGTCGAGACGTGGCTGATCTTCTCGTCGAACCCGAACTGCTCGACGGCCTGAGCGGTCTCGCCGCCGCCGACGACCGTGGTCGCGGGGCTCGCGGCCATCGCCTCGGCGATCCCCTTCGTGCCGCCGGAGAACGCCGGCTGCTCGAACCAGCCGACCGGCCCGTTCCAGATGACCGTGCCCGCCGTCTTCAAGAGGGCCGAGTACGCGGCGACGGTCCTCGGACCAATGTCCACGCCCTCGAAGCCGGCCGGGATCGTTCCCTCGCACACCTGCGTCTGAGTCAGGTCGTCGCTCTTCGCGGCCAGGGAGTCCACGGGGAGGGTGATCTTCTTGCCGACCTCGGCGAGAAGCGGCGTCGCGGCCGCCAACTCCTCGTCGGCCACCCGGGTGCCGCCGACGTCCCCGCCGCCGGCCTTCAGGAAGGTGTAGGTCATCTTCCCGCCAATGAGGAGCGTATCGACCTTCTGGAGCAGGACGCGGATAAACGCGATCTTGTCCGACACCTTGGCCCCGCCCATGATCGCGATCATGGGGCGCTTGGGGGCGGTGAGGAGCGTGTCGATGACCTCCAGTTCCTTGGCGACGAGTAGGCCAACGGCCCGCGGCTTGCCGGCGGCCTTCAGTGCCGCGGGGACGGCGACCATGCTCGCGTCCTTGTCGTTGTGGCACGTGCCGAAGGCGTCGTTGACGTAGGCGTCGCCGAGTGCGGCGACCGCGGCGGCGAACGCCGGGTCGTTCTTCTGCTCCCGCGGGTCGAACCGGAGGTTCTCCAGGAGGACCACGTCGCCCGGCTTCATCGCCGCGACGGCCGCGGTGACCGCCGGCCCGACCACCTCGTCGGCGGCCTTCGTGACGGGCCTGCCGAGGAGGGTGCCGAACGCCGCGGCCACCTGGTCCATTGTCAGGTTCTTGCGCTCGTCGGGCGTGGCCTTCTCGGGCCGGCCGAGGTGGCTCATGGCGATCACGCTCGCGCCCGCATCGAGGAGCTTGCGGATCGTCGGAAGTGCCCCGCGGATGCGGCGGTCGTTCTTCACCGCACCGGTCTTCTTGTCGAGCGGCACGTTGAAATCGACCCGGACGAGAACCCGCTTGCCGGCAAGGTTCCCCAGGTCGTCGATCGTCTTCTTCGGCATGGTTGCCCCGAGTAAGTCGCGGACGCTGTGCGACCGCCGAGCGGTTGCGTCCGTTGTACTCCACCCGGCGGGGCGCGGCGATATGGGGGGGAACAAAGAGGAGGCGGCAGAGGCCGCGCACCCGGGTCGGCGGCCCGATACTGTCAAAAGTCGCCCGGAATGTCGCCGCGGCTCGGCGTCAGGATCGGCCACCACACCGCGGACACGCTTACGGATTCGGAGATGCTGCGGACGCTCCCGTCCGCCAGGACCACGAGGATCACGCCGGTGTGCATCCCGGACGCCTTTCCGCAGTCCGCCGCCGCGGGACGGACCTGGAACATGGCGTCCGCCCCGACCCGGCCCGCCTGGGTGGTCGCCGCGACGTTGTTCGGGGAGACACTGATCGGGGCCCACTGAGAGGCCCCGTCGGCGGGGCCGACCGCGAACACCGCGGAGTAGGTGCCGTCCCAGCCGCCGTGCGCCCACAGGTTGTGACGGTTGGTCGTGGTCCCGAGGCCGTTTTGGGAGCACTGGGCGATCTTCTCGGCGAAGAGTACGGTGGCCGATGTGCCGTCTGCGAACCCGGAGGTGAAGCTCGAGCGGCCGATCCCGTTGGCGAGGAACGCGTTCCCCGCGGCCGGGTTGCCAAACACCTGAAAGTTCAACCCGTAACTGGTGGACGACCAATCGCCCTGGGCGGTGCCGCCCTGGTAGGTCGTGTCGGAGGGGCAGCCGAACACCGGCACGACCCCGGCCCGCCCCGTGCCGGTGGAGCGGTTCCCAGTGGTCAAGACAATCGGGTTGCCGAACGATTCGAACAGGGCGGCCTGCTCCAGGTAGGGCAGGAGCATCACGAAGGCCTGCTGCCGAACCGTTTGTGTCGAACTTGAGCCCGTGAACTGCTCGTAGTAGGCCGGGAGCCGGTTGTTCGCGTTCTCGAAGCCGTGGGCCGCGAGCCCGAGTTGCTTGAGTTGATTGGCGCACTTGATGCGTGCGGCCGCCTCGCGGACCTTCTGGACCGCGGGCAGCAGCAGGCCGATCAGGACCGCGATGATCGCGATCACGACGAGCAACTCGATCAGCGTGAACGCGCGACGGGGGCGGGCGGGGGCGGGCATGGTGGAAACTCCGGGTCTGGCGTGCGGCCGGTGCGACCGCGTGACGCCAGACGGTTCGGCCGGGGGGGCCGAAACCTAACACCGGAGGTTCGAGGGCCGGGAAAAAATCACGCCTTCGAGATCATGTACTTGAGCAGGTCCACGCAGCGGTTGCTGTAGCCCCACTCGTTGTCGTACCACGAGACGAGCTTGAAGAACTTGCCGTTCAGCTCGATGCCGCTGCCGGCGTCGAAGATGCTGCTGGCCGGGTCGTGGATAAAGTCGGTCGAGACCACCTCGTCGGCGGTGTACTTGAGGATCCCCTTCAGGTACGTCTCGCTCGCCCGCTTCATCGCGGCGCAGATGTCCTTGTAGCTCGTCTCCTTCGTCGTCTTCACGGTCAGGTCCACGACCGAGACGGTCGGGGTCGGCACGCGGAACGCCATGCCGGTCATCTTGCCCTTCACCTCGGGGCAGACGAGGGCCACGGCCTTCGCCGCGCCGGTGCCGCTGGGGATGATGTTGATGGCCGCGGACCGGCCGCCCTTCCAGTCCTTGGCGCTGGGGCCGTCAACGGTCTTCTGTGTCGCGGTGTAGCTGTGGACGGTCGTCATCAGGCCTTCGTCGATGCCGAAGCCCTCCTTCAGCAGCACGTGGACGACCGGGGCGAGGCAGTTGGTCGTGCAACTCGCGTTGCTGATGAGGTGGTGCTTGCCGCCGTCGTACTTCTCGTGGTTCACGCCCATCACAACGGTGATGTCTTCGTTCTTCGCCGGGGCCGAGATGATGACCTTCTTCGCGCCCGCGACGATGTGGCCGTAGGCGGTCTTGTTCGGGTCGATCTGGTCGGCGCCGGTGCCAACGTTCTTGTTGCACTCGGTGAACAGGCCCGTGCTCTCGATCACGTACTCGACGCCCAGCTCCTTCCACGGCAGCGCGGCCGGCCCCTGGCGGACGGCCAGGCACTTGATCTCGTGGCCGTTCACGACGAGCGTGTCGTCCTCCTTCGCCGACGCCGACGACTTCTTGCTAGTCACCTCGCCGTTGAACTTGCCCTGCGTCGAGTCGTACTTGACCAGGTACGCGAGGTTGTCGGCCGGGACGAGGTCGTTGACCGCGACGACGTCGAGTTCTTTGCCGAGGAGCCCCTGTTCGACCAGGGCCCGGAACACCAGCCGCCCGATCCGCCCGAACCCGTTGATCCCGACCTTTACGCCAGCCATCGGTCTCTCCGTTGCAGAAGTCACACGGGACTCACGACCACTGGGCCGTGGGAGCCGGTGCGCGTTCACCGGCTACGGTATGATTTCTGCCCCGGGATTCCAGACCGCGTGCCGGTCACCGGAGCCCAAGGGGTGTGCCACGGGGTTCCGGGGGCGTGCGACCTCCGCACGCTCCGGTCCGGTCGATCTCACCGCAAGAGCTGTGGGGCGGGGACAATGCGGCCCGCGGGCACTGCTCGCCGGACAGTCTGACACTATTTCTTCCGGGCGAATGGGATGGTTCCGGACTTCATAATGGTTCCGGACGTGGGGTGGGGGAGTCGCCCGGAACCATTTTTGTGCCCGCAACACCGCTCTGCTACGGCTCATCCTCAACAGCCCGGAATCCCGTGGCACGCCCGACCCCAAGGGTGAACTCCGGGGGACCCGATGGCACGGCACCTCGCTTCCCGTAGTCGCGTCTTGCGCGACCCGCCGCGTTCCCATACAACACACTCGTTACCCACGATCTACTCACCGGCTAGTACCGACCACCCGTGGACACCCTCTCCATCGACCAGTCCGAGCCGCTCCCCGTTCGGACGCCCGCGAGCGTCGCGGACCTGAGCGCCCTCGTGACGCAGGCCCGCGCCGCGAAGCACGGCGTGTACCCCGTCGGGGGCCGCACGACGCTCGACGTGGGCCTCCCGCCGATCAAGCCGGGCGTCGCCGTCGACACGACCGCGCTGAACCGTGTGATCGACTACCCGGCCCGCGATATGACGATCACCGTCCAGGCCGGGAGCACGGTGGCGGCGGTGCAAGCGGCGCTCGCGAAGGAGGGCCAGTGGCTCCCGGTCGACGTGCCCGCCCCGGAGCGGGCGACCGTCGGCGGGGCGGTGGCGGTCAACCAGAGCGGCCCGCGGCGGTACGGGTACGGCACGCTCCGCGACTACGTCATCGGCATCTCGTTCGTGACCGACGACGGGGCCGAGGTGAAGGCCGGCGGCCGCGTGGTGAAGAACGTCGCGGGCTACGACCTGATGAAGCTCCAGATCGGGGCACTCGGCACGCTCGGCGTCGTCACTCAGGTCACACTCAAGGTGAAGCCGAAGCCCGAGGCGTCGGCGGCGGTGGTGTTCGGGTGCGACGCCGCCGCGCTCGGCCCGGTACTGGACCTGCTGCACGACTCGAAGTCGCGGCCGGTGGCGGTCGAGGTGCTGAACGCGGCCGCGTGGCGGGCCGCGGGGGTCGCGCCCGCGGTCGCCGCCGAGTGGGTCGTCGCGGTCGGGTTCGAGGAGAAGGCCGCGACCGTCGCGTGGCAGCGCGAGACGGTCCTCGCGGAACTGAAGACCGCCGCGGTCGCGCAAGTAGCGGAAGTCGCCGACGCTGCCGGGCTGTGGGCAGCGATCACCGAGTTGCAACTCCGGAACGATTCCTTACACATCCGCAAGGCGACCGTGCTGCCGAGCAAGACCGCCGAGGCGCTTGTGAAGCTCCCCGAAGGTTTGGTTCACGCCCACGGACTCACCGGTGTTTTGTGGTATCACGGCGACGCCGCGGTGGCCGGCTCGGCCATCCGCCGGAGTCCGCCGCTGACGAAGAAGGCGGCCCCGGTGTGGGGGACCCCAACACCCGACTGGGAGCTGATGCGACACGTCAAGAAGACGCTCGACCCGGATAATGTGTTCAACCCCGGCCGCCTGTTCGGCGATCTCTGACACGGCCCCGCACGACCACGGGCAACCCTCGTTCAACACAACCCCGACCTCACGATATGGCCGCCACCACCCCCAAGCTCGCCGACTCGGAAGCGCAGCGGACGTCGCTGCCGGTCTACCCCGCGAACGTGGACGCGCCCGCCGCGACCGGAACGGCGCTCGCCGCCCCGCCGCACAACCACGGGTGCGGGTCGCACGGGCCGAACATCGACTACGAACTCGTGCTCGACTGCGTCCACTGCGGGCTCTGCACCGCGAGTTGCCCGACGTACGTCGAGACCGGCAACGAGGCCGACTCGCCCCGCGGCCGCATCTACCTCATGCGGCAGGTCATCGACGGTGCCCTGGAACTCGACACCGACGTCAAGCAGCACCTCGACCTGTGCCTGAACTGCCGGGCGTGCGAGACGGCGTGCCCCTCGGGCGTCCAGTACGGCAAGCTCATCGAGCCGTTCCGCGCGTTCATGAACGAGAAGGAGCCCGGCCGCCAGACCGAGTCGCTCAACGCCCTCCAGAAGTTCCTCCTGTTCAACGTTTTCCCCTACCGCTGGCGGAACCGCATCGCGCTCGCGCCGGCGCGACTGATGCAGTGGACCGGGCTCGACTGGCTCAGCGAGAAGTCCGGGCTCACGGGCCTCCTGCCGCGGTCGCTGCGGAACATGAAGAACATGCTCCCCGCGTTGAAGCCGCACTACGGGAGCCTGCCGGAGGTCCTCGAACCGATCGGCAAGCCGCGGGCGCGGGTCGCGCTGTTCCTCGGGTGCGTCGCCGACTCCCTCTACCCCGAAACGAACTACGCCACGGCGAAGGTGCTCCAGGCGAACGGGTGCGAGGTGTGGATCCCGCGGGCGCAGACGTGCTGCGGGGCGCTGCACTACCACGCCGCCGAAGAGGCCGAGGCCCGGACGTTCGCGGCCGCCAACTGTGAGGCGTTCGGGGCCACGGACCTCGAGCGGTTCAAGGGCGTGGACGCCATCATCTCGAACGCGGCCGGGTGCGGGTTCCAGCTCAAGGACTACTCGCACATGATGCACGACACGCCCGAGGCGGAAGCCGCGGCGCGGTTCCAGAGCAAGGTCCGCGACGTCAGCGAGTTCCTGATGGAACTCGGCCCGGTGAAGCCGAAGCACGAACTCCGCGTGCGTGCGACGTACCACGACGCCTGCCACCTGCGGCACGCCCAGCAGATCTTCAAGCAACCGCGGCAACTCCTGGAGATGATCCCCGGGCTGGAGCTGATCCCGCTGCCCGAGAGCGAGCTGTGCTGCGGCGCGGCCGGGAGCTACAACCTGACCCAGCCCGAGATGGCCGCACGGCTCGGCGACCGCAAGGTCGCGAACATCGCCTCGACCGCGGCCCGCGCCATGTTCACCGGGAACGTCGGGTGCCTGATGCAGATCACCCGGCACCTGAAGGCCGCGGGTCAGAACGTGTGGGCGGCCCACCCGGTCGATGCCCTGTGGGCCAGCTACAGCGGCGAGATGCCCGCGCAACTGACCGCGGCCGGCGTATGACGGCCCCGGCGCGCGTCGAGATCATCGGCCACCGCGGCGCGTCGTTAGACGCGCCCGAGAACACGCTCGCCAGCTTGCACCTCGCCTGGGCACAAGGGGCCGACGCCGTCGAGTTCGACGTGTGGCAGACCCGCGACGGCCACATTGTCCTGTTCCACGACGCGACTCTGGTCCGCACGGCCGGCGCTGAGGGCCGCGTCGCCGATCACACTCTGACCGAACTGCGCCTCCTCGACGTGGGTCGGTGGAAGTCGCCGGCGTTCGCCGGGGAGCGAATCGCAACGCTCGCCGAGGCGCTCGCCACCGTTCCCGCCGGTAAGCGCGCACTGATCGAGGTGAAGTGCGGCCCCGAGGTCGTGCCCGAGTTGGACCGCTTGCTGACCGCGAGCGGCCTTCCCCCGCAGCAAACGCCCGTAATCAGCTTCTCGGCGAACGTTGTCGCGGCGGTGAAGCAGCGGCGGCCGGACTTGCCCGCGTACTGGGTCGTCGACCTCGAAGAGCGGCCGCGGGCACCCGAGGAACTGCTCGCCGGCGCGAAGTCGGTCGCTGCGGACGGGTTGGACCTCTCGGCATCGCCCGAGGTGCTCGACGCGACGTTCGCGGGGAAGGTGCTCGCGGCCGGGTTGCGGCTGTGCGTGTGGACCGTGGACGGCGTCGAACTGGCGCAGCAGATGCTCGGGGCGGGCGTCGAGAGCCTTACGACCAACCGCCCGGGCTGGCTCCGGGGCCAGCTTGCGTGCGGAGCCTCGACCTAACCCCGTCCCGGTCGGGTCGAACGGTTCGTAGCGTGAGTGGCGGCCCCGGGGCAGAAGGTTACCCCGGGGCCGGGAAGTCAGGAGGGCGACCAGCGGCCCTCCTTGAAGCACTGCTACAGGCCGCCGAGGCTGACGCCGCCGATTGGAACGGCCAGCGAGAACCCGCCGGTCTGGACGGCACCGGTGAGGGCGTTGAGGAACTGCACCGTGCCGTTGGCACCCACCGCGGAGAGCAGGGCCAGGTTCTCGGCCGGCGCGGTCGCCACCACGTCCGACGTGTCGAACGACACCGACACACCCGCGCCGACCGTGTAGCTGCCACTCGGCCCGGTCCCGGTGCTGACCACGGAGGCCGGCCCGTTCCCGGGGACGTTGAACGCCGAAATGCGGACCGTGTTTCCGCCGCCCGGGATCGTGAACGGGTCGATGGCCGAGAACACCAGCGAGTCCTTCCCGTCCCCGTCCTGATCCACGAACGCCACCCGCGCGTCGCGCCGGATGGTCCCCGCCGCGAGCCCGGCGTACGGGGCCAGCGGCACCTTCGTCGTCCCGTTGGCGTTCAGGCCGCCGCCGGTCAGGTCGATCTCCTGGAGGGTCGCGCCGCTCAGGCGGACGACCTTGAGCTTCATCGACTGGACCGCCGGGTTCGAGCTGTTGACGGGGCCGCCGCGGGTCACCCCGATCTCGGCCGTTGTGAAGCCCGCCCCGTTGACGGCGCCGTCGAGGTCGCCGGCCGCCGCCACCACGCCCTTCTGATAGGTCGTGCCGAACGGGAAGATGCCCTGGGACCCGGACCCGATGAAGGTGTCTTGCGACCCGTTGGCGGCCGCCCCCTGGGCGACCACGATGAGCCGGCCGTACTCGGCCCGCCCTGACGTGGTGGTCCCACCGCGGGAGCCCGCGATCAGATCGACCTTGCCGTCCCCGTTGACGTCCCCGGCGGCGATGTTCAGCCCGTTGATGTACGCCCCAGTGGCCAGGCCGGGGCCGTTGGAGTTCAGGAACGGGGTGAACGTGTGGTCGAGCGTCAGCTTGCCGTTCGCGAGTTCGAGCCCGTCGTACACGAACACCTTGCCCGCCGCGCTCGTGCTCAGCCCGGCGACGCCGGCCGGCAGGGCCGCGGCGACCGCCAGGTCCGCCGTGCCGTCCCCGTCGAAGTCGGCGAGGGCGACCGACACCAGCCCGGTGTACCCCGCGATCGGTTGGAAGCTGTTCACCAGCACCCCGCTGTCGTCCAGCAACCGAACCGCCCCGTTGGCCCCGCCGACCGCGAATGACGCGAGCTTGGAGCCCGCCGCAACGAAGGTGGTACTCGGCCCCGCGGCGGGCGCGAGGTTCCCAGCCACGTCGACCGCCGTCCCCGCGGCGATCGAGATCCCTAGTGTCCCGTCGCCCGTGATGTTGCTGATGGTCACCGTTCGAACGGGCCCAGTGCCCGCGCTCACGCTCACGGTGCCGTTCGCGGTTCCCGTCTTGTTCAGGGTCACGTTCGCCGCCGTGAGGCTGCTGGCGGTGAAGTTCGCGTCCGTGTACGTGATCGTGAACGTGACGGGTGCCCCGACCGTGAACGGGGCCGACGGGGCACTGATTACGACTGTGGGGGCCGTGCTGTCGAAGGCGAACGTGGCCCCGACCGCGGGGGCGGAATTCCCGCCCGGGGTGGTCACGATAACCGGCGACACGGCTGCGACGTGGGCCGGCGTCGTGGCGGTGATGGTGGTGGCGTTGACGACGACGACGTTGGTCGCGGCGGTCCCGCCGATGGTGACCGCCGTGGCCCCCGTGAAGCCGGTCCCCGTGATCGTGATCGCCGTCCCGCCGGTTACCGGCCCGCCGGGCGGGGTCACCGAGGTCACCGTCGGGGCAGCGACGTAGGTGAACTTCGACGCGGCCGAGGTCGCGGACGGGCCGCCCGGGGTGGTGACGATGACGTCCACGATCCCCGCCGTCCCCGCTGGGGTCGTGGCGGTGATGGTGGTGGCGTTGACCACCGTGACGGCGGTCGCGGCCACCCCGCCGACCGTGACGCCGGTCGCACCCGTGAAGTTCGTACCCGTGATCGTGATCGTGGTGCCGCCGGCCGCCGGCCCGGTCGCGGGGCTCACCGCCGTAACCGTCGGGGCGGCAACGTAGGTGAAGTCGTCCGCGGCGGTGTTGGCGGACGGGCCGCCCGGGTTACTGACGACGACGTTCGCGATACCCGCCGTTCCCGCGGGCGTCGTCGCGGTAATCGTCGTGGCGTTGACCACCGTGACGGCGGTCGCCGCCACCCCGCCGACGGTGACGCCCGTCGCACCCGTGAAGTTGGTGCCCGTGATCGTGAGCACCGTCCCGCCCGCCACTGGCCCTGCCGTCGGGCTCACCGCCGTCACAGTTGGCGGCGCGACAAGGACGTAGGTGTAGTTGTCCGCTGCCGTATTCGCAGAAACACCGCTCGGCGTGGTGACGATGACGTCAACGCCCCCTGCCCCTCCCGAGGGGGTCGTGGCGGTGATCGTTGTGGCGTCAACCACCGTAACCCCAGTGGCCGGCGTACCCCCGACCGTCACCGTCGCGCCGTTGTAGAAGTTGGTGCCCGTGATCGTGATCGTGGTACCGCCGAACGTGGCCCCCGTGTTCGGACTCACGCCGGTGACTGTCGGCGCTGCCGCGTAAAGGTAATTGTCGGCAGCGGTGTTGGCCGACATTCCGATGGCGTTCGTCACCGACACGTTCACGGACCCCGCTGCGCCCGCGGGGGCCACGGCCGTGATCTGGGTGTTCGAGTTGACCACGTACGACGCCGCGTTGACCGCCCCGAACATGACGCTCGCAGCCCCCGTCAGGGCGGCGAACCCGGTGCCCGTGATGACGACGGAGTTGCCACCCGCGATCGGGCCACCGCCCGGGCTGAGGGCCGTAATCGTCGGGATCGCGAGGTACGTGTAGTCGTCCGCGGCGGTATTGGCCGACGTCCCAACGACATTGGTCACGGTTACATCGACGGTCCCCGCCGCGCCCGCGGGGGCGACGGCGGTGATCGAGGTGTTCGAGTTGACCACGTACGACGCCGCGTTGACTGCGCCGAACTTGACCGCGGCTGTGCCGGCCAAGCCGGCGAACCCGGTGCCCGTAATGGTGACCGAAGTCCCACCCGCGGGCAGGCCACCAATCGGGCTGAGGGCAGTGACGGTGGGCGTCGTGATGTACGTGTAGTCGTCCGCCGCCGTGTCGGCCGAGGCCCCACCCGAGTCGGTCACAATCACATCGGCCACGGAGTTGGCTGCACCTACCGGGGAGGTCACGGTGACCGAGGTCCCCATTGGGTTAAAGCTTGTGACCGTTGCTGGAACCCCCTCGAACGTGACCGCGAAATCTGAAAGCATCGTACCAGTGAACGTACCGGAAATAACGACAGTCGTGCCTCCGAGGGACGTGCCGCTGATGGGGCTCAAGCCCGTCACCGTGGCCCAGAGGTCGCGAGCCTCAAGGTCCTCGATGTGGGGGCGAAACCTCGCGGCCCGGTCGGGGGACGCCGTCATCCAGTCCAGGAGCTTTTCCACTGAGATCGGCCAACGGGAGAGGGTGCGGGCCTTCGGCATGATCGTTCCGGTTCGGGTGGTGGGTGTTCGCTGGTGGCTCAGGACGTGCGGCGCAGTGCTCACAGCAATAAAGTCGCAAGGCGAATCACGATCTTGCGACCTGTCACATAGCATTCGTCTGAATGATACGAGAGCTGATCTTCACAGATCGCCTCCGAATTGCAAGCGATTAATGGGCGCAGTTGGGATCTTGTGGCACGAGAGCCGGGGACAACGCAACGCCTCTGGCAGTGCCCCGCTCAGAAACCGCACCCTTCTTGAGATCACGCTATTCCGCTCCCGAGTCGGCCAACTCCCACACACTGCGGTAAGCGCCGATCCCCTCGAAATACGCGAGCATCCGCTGGTAGAACGGATGGTTCGAGAGGGTCGCACTGTCGCCGATCACGACGAGCTTGCGCCGCGCCCGGGTGAGCGCCACGTTCGTTCGCCGGGTGTCGCTCAGGAAGCCGATCTCGCCCTCGGTGTTCGACCGCACCAGCGACACCACGATGGCCTCCTTCTCGCGGCCCTGAAACCCGTCCACGCTGTCGATCTCCAATCCCTCGACGTCGGCGAGCAGGTCGCGGAGGTGCCGCACCTGCGCCCGATATGGTGTGATGAGACCGATCTGCGTGGCCCGCACGCCCGCTGCGAGGAGCGCGCGCACCTGGCGTGCCGCGAGGCTCGCCTCCCGCACGTTCCGCCGGCTGCCGGTGTCCTCTTCCAGTTCCTCGTCGTAGCTCGCCCCGGCGGTGTCCAGGAACTCGGCGGGCGTCTCGGTCAACGGCTCGGCCCGGACGCCGTCGAGACCGGGGAGGGTGTGACTGGCGACGCTGTCGTGCGCGACCAGTGCGTTCTCGTAGAACTCGGCGTTCGAGAACCCCATGATCGCCGCGTGCATGCGGTGCTGGATCGTCAGAAGCCGCGAGGCGTCCGGGCCGAACAGCCCGACGAGGCGCTCCATCAGGCTGACGGCGAGGCCGTCCTCGGCGGCCTGCGGCGACAGGACGGTCGGCGGCAACTGGCAGTGGTCGCCGGCGAGGACGACGCGGTCCGCACGGAGCAGCGGGAGCCAGCACGCCGGCTCGGTCGACTGGCACGCTTCGTCGATCACGCCCAGCGCGAACCGCCGCTTGCCGAGGAGTTGGCTGTCGAGACCGGTGAGGGTCGCGCACACGATCCGGGCCTCCTCCAGCACTCGCTCGATCGCAAGCGCTTCGAGCCGCCGCGACTCGCCGAGGAGCTGGCGGGCCTCGCGGCGCAGCGCGGCCTTCTCGCCGGGCTGCGGCTTGTCGCGGGTCCACCTGTCGGCCTGCCGGAACAGCGCGAACGCCTCCTTCGCGACCTTGCGGGCCTGCCGGGCGTCCGGGTGCTTTTCGGCGAGGATGTCGATGGCCCGCGACCGCAACTCGGGCATCACCCGGGCCGGGTGCCCCAGCCGCACGGGGAGTTCACCGGCGGCGAGGAGCTTTTCGAAGAGGTTATCGACCGCGTGGTTGCTCGGCGCGCACGCGAGCACGGTGTCGCCGCGTGCGACCGCCTGCCGGATCAACTCAACCAGCGTCGTCGTCTTCCCGGTGCCCGGCGGGCCGTGGACGATCGCCACGTCCTTCGCGGCGAGCGCGAGTGCGATCGCTTCGACCTGGGGCGAATTCAGTTCACTCGCGAGCAGGGGATGTGAGTCTTCAGGTGCGGCGGGACCCGCGAAGTCCGGGGGCCGCTCGCCGAGCAGGACAGCTCGCAGTTCGGCGAGACGGTCGCCAGTTGCGGCCGCCGCGCGCTGGAGCGCGTCCTGTTGCCGCAGGCGCGAGACCTCGTCGGGCGACAGGTCGAGCCGCCACACGGCCTCGTCGGGAATTTCGTCGTCGGGCGGGTCGATGGCGACGCCGATGGTGGCCGCGTCGCGGTCGAACACGACCCCACGGTACGACGGCACTCGGCGGTTCACGTGCGTCTGGCTTAGCATGACCGGCGAGCCGGGTTGGAGCCGTGTCGGCGGGAGCCGGTCGCCGGCCTTGCGGGTGAAGGTCAGAAGCAACCGGCCCCCGAGACCGAACTCGGCGTCGCGGAGCGCCAGCTTGATGAGGGTGGTGCCGTCGCCGACGGGCGAGCCCTCTTCGGCCTGCGCGCGGCGGCGGGCATCTTCCTGCTCGGCGGCGGCTTCGAGGTCGAGGAGTTTGGAGAGTCGTGCGAAGTGGTCGGCGTCGGTGAAGTCGGCCTTGCCCGCGAAGCGGACCCGCACGGGCCGCTCCTGGACCCGCGAGCCGTCGAGCGCGGCAACGGCCGCGGCGGCCTTCGCGTCGGCGATCTCCACGGTCGCCCCGCGGCCGACGAACGCGATCTTGCCGACGTGCTTGCGGTCGAGCCCCGTGCCGTTGCACACGAACGCGAGGACGACGCCGGGCGAGCACTGCCGCGGGAGGGGCTCGATGTGGATGAGGGCCATGCGATCAACCGGGTGCGACTGTGACGGACCGAGCGTCCCGCTCGCCCCATCATAAGGCCGCACCCGCAGTTGTCTGCCCCACCCGTTGCGAACGCGGGGTCAGCGCTTCAGCGCGATCTGCTTCCAGTGGCGGCTGGCGTTGGTCCGGTAGCGGGCCAGCGCCTCTTCCTGAGTGCTGCCCGCAGCGACCGGCTCCGCCTTCAGAACCGCGTCCGCACCCTGGGCACGGGCCACGCTTTCGCACGGCCGGCACCACGCCCACGCCGACACGCCGCACGCCACGGCGAGACCGAGAATTACGTACCGAGCGCTCATCGTCACCTCCGGCTTCCTTGCCTGGTCCGCGGCGAATACCCGGCCCGCCCGCGAAAGTCAACGCCTCGCGAGGCCCCGCTCAGGCGAGCGGGTCCCGCTCGACGCGGCTGGCCCAAGCGGTGACCCCGGGCCACTCGGCGGCGAGCCGTGCGGCGAGCTCCTCGACCGCCGGCCGCTCCGTCGCGTAGTGCCCGGGAACGACGACGCACACGCCGGCGCTCCGTGCCGCCAGCGCGTCGTGGAACCGCAGTTCGCCCGTGACGAAGACATCGGCACTCGCCCGTATCGAATCTGAGAGAAACTCACCCGCCGCGCCGCACGCGACCGCCACTTTCCGCACGGTCCGGCTCAAGTCGCCGACCACCTGAACCGACGCTGCCGCGAGCTGATCCTTCGCCCGTGCGACCAGTTCGCCGAGCGTGACGGGCTGCGCCAGGTCGCCGATCCGCCCTTCGCCGCCGGCGGTGCCGGGCTTGAGCGGGTACACGTCGAACGCCGGCTCCTCGTAACTGTGCGCCGTCCGCATCGCGGCGAGAACGGCCGCGACGTTACGCTCGGGCACGACCACTTCGAGCCGCCACTCGTCCACGTCCTCGCGGCGGCCCTTCTGCCCGACAACTGGGTTGGTCGCCTCGGTCCCGAAGAACGTCCCCTTCCCCGCGAGCCGGAAGCTGCACTCGCGGTACTGGCCGATCACCCCCGCCCCCGCGGCGAACACCGCGTCCGTCACCTTTTGAAGGTCCGCGTCTGGTACGAACACGACGAGCTTGCACTGCGCCGCGGCCGTGCGGGGCCGCAGCGGGACCAGGTTCACGATTCCGAGCCGCTGAGCGAGAGAGTCGTTGATGCCGCCCGCACAGTTATCGAACGCCGTGTGCGGGGAGTACACCGCGACGCCGGCCTTCATCAGCGGGAACACGACCTTGCCGTCGCTGCTGTTCGCGGTCAGTTTCTTGATCGCCCGGAAGAAGATCGGGTGGTGCGAGACGACGAGGTTCGCCCGCTCGCGGACGGCTTCCTCCGCAACGTCCGGCGTGAGTGTGAGGCACGTCATGATGCGCTCGACGCTCGCGGCCGCGTCGCCGAGCAGGAGCCCGACGTTGTCCCACTCGGCGGCCGTGGCGCACGGTGCGAACCGCTCCAGGTACGCGGCGAAGTCTGCGACGGTGGGCACGGGACAATCCTCCATCGGGGCGGGCGGCCGATGGGTCAGATCTTACGGGAGTCGCAGGCCCAGTGGAGGAGCGCCCGCCGCTGCCGCGGCCGGAGGGTGCGCGGTCCAGAGCGGGGGCGGAATCGCGGAATAAACGTGCGGCGTGGGGGATCAAACTTACTGAACGCAGCACTTCTGCGAACAACACTCGGACGCCATCCCAAGGGTGCGGTATGTGGTACGGCTTGTGCGCCGACCTGGTGGTCGGCATTCACCTCGCGTACGTCGCTTACGTGATCTTCGGTCAGTTGCTCATCATCGCCGGGGCGGCGCTGAAGTGGCAGTGGGTGCGGAACCCGTGGTTCCGCTACACGCACCTCCTCGCCATCGCCATCGTCGCGGTCGAGGCGATCAAGGGCTGGCCGTGCCCGCTCACCGTCTGGGAGGGCCAGCTCCGCGAACTCGCCGGCCAGACGTTCAACGGCAGTGAGTCGTTCATGGGCAAGCTCCTGCACGACCTGCTGTTCTTCGACAACGTCCCGCAACTCGCGCTCGACGTCGGCTACGTCGCCACGATGGTCCTCGTGCTCCAGGGGCTGATCATGTACCCGCCGCGGTGGTTCCGCACCGGCACCCGGTCCGAGGCCGTCGCCCCCGCGGAGTACCCGGCCGGGGCGGTCGCGACCGCGTAACCGCACTTGACACGCCCGCCGATTTTCCCGACCCTCCGCCATCAACGCGGAGGGTCTCGCAGTGTCACTCGTCGCCCACGTCGGGCTCGCGGTCCGTGCGGTGCGGCTCAAGTTCCGCCTCCTCACCGCCTACGACACGTTCTGGCCCGCGGCGGCCCGCGGCGGCCGCCTGCTCCTGAGCGGCCGGGTCGGCACCTTCACCCGCAAGCTGTTCAACGAACTCCCCGACGCCCGCGACGCCGCGCCCGTCGAGGCCCGGCGCGCCGGGCCGCCACTGTTCCTGGCCGGTCACGTGCTCGGCCTCGGCGGGTACGACCACCTCGTCCTCAACATTCTGAAGGGGCTGACGCACGCCGGGATCAACGTGTGCCGCGACCGCCGGGCCTGCTTCCGCAAGCAACTCGTGCCGGTCGAGCTGCGGCCGACCGAACAGCGCCGCCGCTCGCACAACGTCCGCCTCGCCGTCGCCCCGCCGCACCTCCTGAAGCGCTACCGGCCCGACCACCGCACCGCCGCGTTCACCATGTGGGAGACCGACACCCTCCCGCCCGGATCCGTGCGGCAACTGAACCGCTGCGGGTTGGTGCTGGTGCCGAGCGCGTGGGGCCGCCGGTGCTTCCGGGCCAACGGGGTGCGCGTGCCGATCGAAGTCGTGCCGCTGGGCTACGACCCCGCCACGTTCTCGCTCCTCCCCGATGTGCCCGCACCGGTCCGCGGGCGACCGGTCACCACCTTCGGCACCGCCGGCGCTCTCGACGAGGGCGGGCTGCGGAAGAACGTGCAGCGGGTGATCGACCTGTTCCAGCGCGAGTTCCCGTCGGACCCGGGCGTGCGGCTGCGGGTGAAGATCACGCCGAACTCGCCGCGGGTGGAAACGCGCGGCGACGCCCGCGTCGAGGTGCTCGACACGCACCTCTCCCCGACCGAACTGGCGGACTGGTACCGCTCGCTGAGCGTGTTCGTTAACGCCTCGGCCGGCGAGGGTTTCGGCCTGCACCTGCTGGAAGCGATGGCGTGCGGGGTGCCGCTGATCTCGTCGCGGTTCGGCGGGGTCGGGGCGTTCTTCGACTCGCGGTCGGGGTACGAGGTGCGGTGGCGGCCGGCCCGGGCGCAGAACGCGGTCTACGAGGGGACGTGGTCCGACCCGGACGACGGCGACATCCGGTCGGCGATGCGGTTGGTTTATCGAGACGGGGAAACGGCTCGGCTTCTGGGAGCCGCGGCCGCGGAACGGGCCACGCAGTTCCGCTGGGACGACACCGCGAAGCGGCTCGTGATCGCCCTCATCCGGCACGGGTTCATTCAGCCACAGGGCTGACCGCTCACCCGATCCCCAGCACCGTCAACAGAATCGCGACGAGCATCAGAACGAGGACGACCCACGCGGTTCCCGACACCTGGCGCGGCGCGTCCTCGGCCGAGAGGTACTCGCCGCACCGCGGGCACCGTTCCGAGTCCTCGAGGATCTCGGCCCGGCAGTGCGGGCACGGGACGGTAGCGGGTCCGTCGTCGTCGTACAGCCCCGCGGGATAGGTCTCCGGGTCTTCGGGGTCGTAGTCGTCCCCGTCGTCCCAGTCCTCTTCGTCCTCGTCCGGTTCGTCACGGCGCGTGCGGGACATCGGCGGCCCCTCCCGTCGGCGCGGGCGGGGGTGCCGCGGGCGCGGGCTCCGTCGCGGCCGGCCTCGGGGCGTCCGGCTTCAGCCGGCCGATGACGTAGGCGAACACCGGCGTGAGCATGACGCCGAAGATCGTGACGCCGAGCATGCCCGAGAACACCGCGACACCGAGCGTCGCCCGCATCTCGGCCCCGGCCCCCTTCGCCAGCACCAGCGGCACCACGCCGAGGATGAACGCCACGCTCGTCATCACGATCGGCCGGAGCCGGGCGACGCTCGCGTCGATGACGGCGGCGCGGAGCGGTTCACCGGCGGCCCGCTTCTGGTTCACGAACTCGACGATCAGGATGGCGTTCTTGGCCGCGAGGCCGACGAGGACGACGAACCCGATCTGCACGAAGATGTTGATGTCCACCCCCGCGGCCCGCACCCCGACGATCGCGGACAGGATGCACATCGGCATGACCAGGATGATCGCCGCCGGCATCGTCCAGCTCTCGTACATCGCCGCCAGGATCAGGTACACGAGCACGACCGCCCCGACGAACGCCCAGATGGCCGAGTCCCCTTCGAGCAACTGAAGGTAGAACAGCTCGGTCCACTCGGTCGTCATCTGCTGCGGGAGCGTGTCCTTGGCGACCGTGTCGATGATGCGGATGCCGTCACCAGAGCTGGTGCCGGGGTCGAGGCTCCCGTTGATCGCCGCGGCCGGGTACATGTTGTACCGCTGCACGAACGCCGGCCCGGTCGCGTCGCGGATCGTGGCCACCGACCCGAGCGGCACCATCTCGCCCTTGATGTTCTTCACCCGCAGGTTCTTGACGTACTCCGCCGATGCCCGGTACGGCGCGTCGGCCTGCACGTTCACCTGCCACGTCCGCCCGAACAGGTTGAAGTTGTTCACGAACGTCGAGCCCAGGTACGACTGGAGCGTGTCGAACACGTCCGAGACGCTCACCCCCATCTGGATGCACCGGGTCCGGTCGATGTCGGCGTAGAGCTGCGGGATGGCCGCCTTGAACTGCGTCGAGGTGGTGCCGATCCCCGGCGTCTTATCTGCCTTGCGAACCATCTTCAGGGTCTCGTTGTCGAGTTCGCCGTACCCCATGCTCCCGCGGTCCTGGACCATGATCTTGAACCCGCCGGCCGTGCCGAGCCCGTCCACCGGCGGCGGCGGCAGCACGAGCACGGCCGCGTCCTGGATCTCGCGGCGGAGCTTGTCCTGGAGCCGGAACAGGATCGCGAACCCGTTCTTCTCCGGGTCGTCCTTGCGGACGTCGAAGTCCTCCAGCACCACGAACATGCTCGCGTAGTTCGACCCGTTCGCGCTCAGCAGCAGCGAGTACCCGCCGATGCCGATGGTGTGGGCGACCCCCTTCTCGTCGCGGCAGATCTTGTCCACCCGGGCCAGCACTGCGGAACTCCGCTGGAGCGAGGCGGCGTCGGGCAGTTGCACGCTCACGACGAGGTAGCCCTTGTCCTGCATCGGCACGAACCCGACTGGGGTGTGCGTCAGCCCCCAGAACGTCAGCCCGATCAGCCCGCCGTACACCACCAGGACGATCAGCGCCAGCCGCAGGAACCCGGCGATGGTGCGGCCGTAGACCCGGGTGACGACGTCGAACCCCTTGTTGAACCACTTGAACACCCACGCCAGGAAGGCGTTGATCCGGTCCGCCGCGAACCACCCGATCACGACGCCGGGGACCGCGTAGGCCGCCTGGAGCGCGTACCCTTTCGCCCCGGCGGGGTGGTGGAAGAAGTGGTCGAGGACGACGACTGAGAGCCACCCGAGCAGGGCGCAGATGCCCCACCACGGCAGCGCCTCGGTCCCGTGCCCGTGGCCCGCGGCCGCCCCCTGCTTGTGCGCGTGCCGCTCGCGGGCCGCGAAGATCGCCACGGCCCGGGCCGGGGTCATCGTCATGGCGTTCGTCGCCGAGATCACCATTGCCGCGGCGATGGTCAGCGCGAACTGCCGGAAGAACTCGCCGGTGATCCCGGGGAGCAGCGCACTGGGCAGGAACACCGAACTCAGCACGAGCGTGATGGCGATGATCGGCCCGGTCACCTCGTCCATCGCCTTGATCGTCGCCGACCGCGGGTCGAACCCCTTCGCGATCCACGTCTCGATGTTCTCCAGCACGACGATCGCGTCGTCCACGACGATGCCGATCGCCAGTACGAGCCCGAACAGCGTGAGGTTGTTCAGACTGAACCCGAACAGGAACATGACCGCGAACGTGCCGGTGAGGGACACCGGCACGTCGATCATCGGGAGGATCACGGCCCGCCAGTCCTGAAGGAACAGCAGCACCACGATGGCGACGAGGATGATCGCGTCCCGCAGGGTGTGGAACACCTCCTCGATCGACTGCGTGATGAACGGCGTCGTGTCGTACCGGATGGCGTACTTGATCCCGTCCGGGAACCGCTTCGAGAGGCTGTCCATCTTGGCCTTCACGCTGTCAGCGACGTCGAGCGCGTTCGACCCCGGGAGCTGGTAGATCGCGAGGCCGATGGCCGGGCCGCCGTCGAGCGTATTCTGCTGGTCCATGCTCTTCGCGCCGAGCACCACCCGCGACACCTGGTCGAGCGTGACCGCCGCGCCGAGGGTGCCGTCCGAGTTCGTCTGCCCGGCCTTGACCACGATCTTCCCGAACTCCGCGGCGGTGGTGAGGCGGCCCTGGGTGGACAGCGTGAGCTGGAGCGCCTGGCCGGGCGGGGCCGGCTCCTGGCCGATCTGCCCGGCCGCCACCTGGACGTTCTGAGCCTGGATCGCGTTCACCACGTCGGTCGTCGTGAGCTTGAACGAGTTCAGCTTGTCGGGGTCCAGCCACGCCCGCATGCTGTAGTCCTGCTGGCCGAACAGGTTCACGTCGCCGACGCCGTCGAGGCGGGCGATTTCGTCCTTGAGTTGGATCGTGGCATAGTTACTGAGTTCGAGCTGGGTGTGGCTGCTGTCCGGGCTGTACAGGCTGACGACGAGCAGGATGTTCGGCGACTTCTTCTTGATCGTCAGCCCCTGCCGCTGCACCTCGACGGGGAGCTGTGCGGTGGCGAGTTGGACCCGGTTCTGGACGAGCACCTGGGCCATGTTCAGGTCGGTGCCGAGCTGGAACGTGACGGTCAGGTTGTACGACCCGTCGTTGGCGCTGACGCTCGACATGTACAGCATCTTCTCGACGCCGTTGACCTGCTGCTCGATCGGCGCGGCGATCGTGTCGGCCACGTCCTTCGCGTTCGCCCCGGGGTAGGTCGCGGACACTTGGACCGACGGCGGGGTGATCTCGGGGTACTGCGCGACCGGGAGCGTGACCGCGGCGGCGAGCCCGGCCAGCACGATCACGATCGAGATGACCCACGCGAAGATGGGGCGGTCGATGAAGAACCGAGCGAACATCGTGCGTCCTTGGGGTCGGCGGGGCGGGGCGCGGGAGGCGCGGCGGGCGGGGCCGCCGCGTCAGGGCTTCGCCCCCGGGTACTCGATGGTCCCCGCCTCGGGCTCGACCGGCTCCCCGGGCTGCACCCGCTGAATGCCGCGGATGATGATCCGGTCGTCCTTGGTGAGGCCAGACTCGACGAGCCGTAGCCCCTTGCTCAGCGGCCCGAGTCGGACCGTCTTGGCGACGACCTTGTTGTCGGGGCCGACGGCGTACACGAGCTTGCGATCCTGTTCCGTGGCGACCGCCCCGTCGGGGATGAGCAGCGCGTTGTCCATCGGCTTGCCGAGGGGCACCCGGCCGCGGACGTACCGGTTCGGCACCAGGAGGTGGTCGGAGTTCTCGAACACGCCGCGGACCGACAGCGTCCCGGTGTTCGGGTTCAGCGCGTTGCTGGCGAAGTCGACCAGCCCGTGCCGGGTGTACTCGGTGGGACCGTACTGGTTGTAGTTCTCGTCGCCGAGGAGCTTGATGTCGACCCGGATCTTGCCGCCCCGGTCGGGCTGCTCCAGTGCCCGCTCGTTGAACAGCCGCTGGTAGAACGCGACCGTCTGGTCGTCCACGTCGAAGTAGACGTACATCGGGTCGGTCGAGTTGATGGTGGTGAGTACCGTGCCCTGGGTCTGGCCGCCGACCACTACGTTCCCGCGGGTCAAAAAGGCCTTGTCGGTCCGGCCGGTGATCGGCGCCCGCACGAGCGTCCACCCGAGGTTCTGCTTAGCCACGATGACCGGCCCGGCGGCCGCGTCGAGGCTGGCCCGGGCGACCTTGGTGTGGGCGGCGTAACTTTCGTAGTCCTGCTGGCTGGTCACCCCCTTGTCGTAGGCCACCTTGGCCCGCGACTCGTCGGCCTTGGCGAGTTCCAGCTTCGCCTGGAACACGGCCTGGTCCCCGAGGGCCTGGGTCAGGTTCGCCTGGTAGGTCACCGGGTCGATCTTGAACAGCGGCGAGCCACCGTACGGGACCCCGAGGAGGGTGAACGGCCCGATCGCGATCTCGCCCTCCTTGAACAGCACGTCCTGGATGAACCCGCTGACCCGCGGGCGGACCTGGACCGACTGAGGGGCCGCGACCGACCCGGTCAGGTCGGTGAACACCGTCACCTTGTCGACCTTCGGCGTGGCCACGGTGACCTTGAGGAGCCCCGTGTCGACGATCGGGTGCGGCCGCTTCCCGCAGCCCGCGGCCGTGACGAGGGCGGCCGCCAGCAGGGCGAGCGCAAGGCAGAATGGCCGGCGTGCGTTCACGGTCGGTCCCGCGGGTGAGTGGGTGGCTGGTGTCGGAGTGGCGAGGACAGGCTAGGCAGTGCGACGGGCGGCGGCAACCCGCCGCCCGGATGAGAAGGGGTGCGGAGGTCGAAGTGGGGGCCGCGGTGAGCGGCCCGGACGACCCGCGGCGGAGCGAGTTTCGTTTTACTTGTCGGCCGAGACGGTCGCGTTCACGACTGGTCCGTCGGCCGCGACCCGCTTCAGGATCGCCTTCGCCTCGTCGGGCGACAGCTTGCCCAACTCGCCGAGCGACTTCCCGAGGGTCCAGCGGTACAGGGTGGGGGCCGGGACGGCCGTGGCCAGGTTCCCCGCGACCACCGCGAGTGGCTCGCCCGGCCCCTGCTTCGGGACGCTCGAACGCGAGCTCCCGGGGCGGCGCGGCCCTTCGGTCTTTGGCGGCTCCGCGCGGCCGGACTCGGACACCACCACGGCGTCGCCCTCGAACGCGACGACCTTGAACGTCCGCTTAGTGGCCGAGAAGTCGTCCGCGAACGCGAGCACGCCGGCCGGGTGGTCGTAGTCCAGGTCCTTCTTCCACGTCTTCCCGGTCGCCTGCCAGAACCGCCGGACCTCGACCCGCTTGCCGGTCGTCGTGACCTCGTACTTGAACGGGTTGGCGGCGTCGTAGATGACGGCCTTGAGTCCCCCGTCGGAGCTGCCGGAGAGGATCACCAGGCGGATCGCCGACGCGATGTCGGCCTTGGGCTTCGCGGGCTCGGGCTCGACCGGCTTCTTCGCAATGGACACGTCGAACGACCGCTTCACCGTCGCCCCGTCGGTCGTGGTCGCGACGACGGAGATGGTGGAGGTCACGCCGTCCGGCGTCTCCTCGGTCCCGGCACCGGGGATGGCGATGGTGCCGGTCTTCGGGTCAAACCTCAGTTCGCCCTCGGGCAGCAACTTCCCGGACGCGGTGGCGACCACCTGCGCGACCGTCGCCCCCTCGCCGGTCAGCCGCACCTTCACCTCGGCGGGCTTCTCGTCGCGGCCGAGGGTGACACTGTCGATCCGACCGAGCGTGAGCGGGGCGACGTTCGGCGGCGGGAGGATGCCGTAGAACATGTCCTTCCACGCCAGGAACGAGTAGTCGCGGGGCGTGCTCGCGAGGACCGCGGCGGGCACCGGGTCCGGCGGCAGGAGCGTCTTCCGCGCGTCCGCCCGGTCGAGGATGATCGCCTCGATCGTGAGGTGGACGTCGAGCCCGTTGCGGGCGTCGGTCGGCTTGTTGTCGCGCGTGATGTTGAGGAACGTGATCTGGTGCAGCAGGTCCACCGAGTAGAACGCCTTGAGGAAGTCCACCACCTGCCAGATGTCGGCCCTCTTGACCTCGACTTTGAACTCGAGCCGGGAGTACGCGGGCTTCTTCTGGGCCTTGGGGGCGGCCAGGGTCGGGGCCCCGGCCGCGGCCGGTAGTGCGGTCCCCGCGGGCGCGACCGGACTCGCGACCACCAACTCGGGCGTCGCCGGCGCGCGGCTGTCGAGGATCCGCATGTCGGGGATCTTGTGGTCGGTGAGCTTCGCGTCGCGGAGGAGTTGTTCGAGCAGGAGCTTGTACTGGGCCTTGGCCTGGTTCACGTCCGGCGGGAGGCTCTGCCGCTTCACGGCGGCGATCCGCGGCCGGGCGGCCATCACGGCGGCCGCCTTGCTGTCGAGGTCGCCGGCCTCGTCCTCCAGTTTCTTTGCGGTCGCCCGCTTCTCTTCGAGCGGCGCGTACACGAGGAAGTAGCCGAGGACGCCCCCGCCGCCGAGCGCGATGAGGCCGAGGAGCAGGATCGCCAGCGTTCGTTCGCGGGAGGTCATCGGGTCGGAACCTTGTCTCGGGGTCGGTGGGATTCGGGGGACCGCTGCGGTCGCGGGTCACTCGGCCCCACCCTTGTCCTTCTTCTCCTTCGGCTCCTTCTCCGCCGGCTCCTTCGGTCGGGGGGACGGGGCCTCCTTGTCCTCCTTCGCCTCCGCCGGATCCTTCTCCTTGACCTCCTTCGCCACCGGCCCCGGCGGGTACCCCTTGCGGGACGGCGGGGTGAACGCCGCGGTGCGGGTGAACAGTGCGGCCGGGCGGTTGTTTACCCGGGCGAACACGGTGTAGTCCCGGGCCCCTGCCTCGCCCTGCGACGGCCCGCCGATGGTCTTGTCGGCCCCGACGTAGAACCGCGGCGGCCCCTTGGGGTCCTTCGGGTTCTTCGGCGGCGGGCCGACCGAGTCGCCCTCGATCTTGTAGAGCAGCGCGTTG
Organism: Gemmata sp.; assembly: GCF_051859125.1. Lineage (NCBI taxonomy): Bacteria > Pseudomonadati > Planctomycetota > Planctomycetia > Gemmatales > Gemmataceae > Gemmata > Gemmata sp. The sequence continues at coordinate 19,320 of NZ_JBHYGG010000101.1, read as the reverse complement.
ACCGGCTCGGGGCTCCGGGCCGCCACCTTCACCTCGACGGCGGCCTGGTTCTCCTGCTTGCCGGTCTTCGGGTCGGCCGGCAGCGCCTTGCCGACGAAGCTGCTGGCGTGGAACCCGCCGGCCACCGGGAACCGGTCGGCCATGTCGTACAGCTCGTCGAGCCACACCACCTGGCGGGCCCTCCAGTCCTCGGCCGCCTTGAGCCGCTTCGCGTCCTGCTCGAGCGCGTCCCACTGCTGCTTCGCGTCGTCCCGCTGCTTGGTCTTCAGGGCGATGTCGTCGTCGGCCGCGCTCAGCGCCATGAAGCCCAGGAGCGCGCCGCCGACCAGCACAGCGGCCGCAACGAGCCCGACGAGGACGAGCTGCCGCCGGACCGGGTCGGCGTCGGCCTTGGGCGCCCGCGGCTCGGCGAAGTTGATCGGGAGCGCATCGGCGGCACGGGCCGCGAGGAGCCCGGCCGCGCCCGCGAACCGGCCCCGCTGCGCGTCGGGGACCGCGGGGACCTCACCCGCGAGCGGGTCGTACTCTTGAACGGCGACGCCCAGCGAGGTGCCGAGGCGGCCCGCCGTTTCGCCGCCCGCGTCGGCGACGTAGACCGCCTGCACCGGGCGGCCCGGGTTCGCCCCGGCGTACATCGTCAGGTTGCGGCGGACCTCGGAGAGCAGCAGCGACTCACTCGCCACGACCGCTCCGGCCACGCTCCGGGTGAACGCGACCTCGCCGCCGCGGCTCACGGTGAACTCGCCGCCGCCCGGCCCGACCGCCAGGACGGCGACCGTGCCCGTCTTGAGTTCCCCCTCGGGGGCCGCACCTGTTGCGAGCGCCCGGACCAGCCCCGCGGCGACCGCGTAGGGCCGGGGCGTGACCGAGGCGAGGCGCAGGTTCGCGGCCTCGCACATCAACTGCACGGCGCGGAACAGGTCCTTCCGCACGGCGACCGCCATGCTCCGCCGCTCGCCGCTCGCCGAGTCGCCCCCCAGCGGCGCGTAATCGAGGACGACGTCCTCGGGCGCGTCGGACAACTCCTTCATCGCCTGGAACCGGACGACGTTCGGCTCCTCGGGCAGCGGCACGGCCGGGTACCGGAGTTCCTTGAGGATGACGCGGTCCCGCGGGACGGAGACCAGCACCGGGGCCGGCACGATGCCGGCCTCCCTGAGCCGGTCGCGGAGCTGCTCGCCGATCCGCCGCGCCGATTCGGGCGTAAGCGGCCCCGGACCGCCCTCGGCCTCGGTCCCGACCCACGTAATCGCCTGCTCGACCTTCGCGTGCCCGCCCCGGGCGGTGCCGCCGACGGCGAGCAGCCCCTGCGGGTCCAGGTCGATCGCGATGAACTTCGACACGTCGCCGCCTCCGGGTTACTGCTGCTGTTTCGCGGGCGGCTGGAAGCCGCGGGGGGCGTCGAGGTCCCCGAGGTCGCGGAAGTAGATCACCCGCGGCGCGCCGAGGTTGGTGTCGATCACCGCCTCGACCCGGGCGACCGGCCCGCCCCCGGCGAGGTAGCCGATCGACTGGACGCGGTACACCATCGACCGGCCCGTGACGTACTTCTCGATCGCCTTGAACTTCTCCGGGGTCAGGTTCGCGGCGGTCACCAGCCACGCCCCGGTCGCGTACTCAGCGGTGCCGGGCACGACGCCGTCCCGCGCCCCGACAATCACGTCCGCGTCCGCGTCGGTCAGCCCCGGGAGCCCGAGGATCACCTCGCGGGGGGCCGCGTTCACGTTGAGCCGCGGGACCACCTCCACGGCCTCCTTGGTGGCGACCCGGTCGAGCAGCACCGGGAGCAACTCGCGGAGCTTGTTCGGGTCGTTGAGCGGCGAGTTGTACACGACCGTCGCCGACTGCCCGCCGCCGCTCGCGGTGCCGGGGAGCGTCACGCGGGTGTTCACGAGGTCGATCACCGAGTTCACCGCCCGGCCGCTGCTGGTCGTGCTCCCGAGCTTGGTCTCCACGGCGCTCGTGAGCTGGTCGAGCGAGGCGACCTCGACCTTCTGCTGCCCGCCCTTCCCCTTGCCCTTCTGAATCGGGTTGCCGTTGGCGTCGAGTTTCGTCGATCCGAACAGCTTGACGGCCGTGATGTACGCGGCGACCTCCGAACCGACCTCGCTGCCCTGGAGCGCCGCGTAGATCGCCCCCACGTCGTCGCCGTTGATGTACACCTTGAGGCGCCCGGTCGAGTCGGTGCCGACCTCGCGGCCGTAGATCGTGAGGTAGTCGGACCACCCGCGGGACAGGGACGTGGTGCCGCCGTCGTCGCCCGCCCCGTTCTGGTTCTGGTCGGTGCCGAACAGCAACTGCGGGGTGACGCCCTTGACCAGCAGCAGCTCCTCGATCGAGTTGAGCGGCCCGTTCTTGCACTTGTAGGGGTTGCCGAGCGACTGGTAGGTCGCGCTCTCGGCCCCGTTGATCCGCGGGGTGTCGTCGGCGTCCACCCAGTCGACGATCGCGTCGGCGGTGTCCGGCGACATGTCGGGGATCTTGAGGAGCGCGTTGTAGAGCACCTCGCCGGTCTTGTCCTGGGCGATCAGGGCGTTGATGTTGAGCTTCGCGCCCTCGTCGATCACGGCCGCCCGCTGCTCGTAGGTGCCGGACCCGGTCATCGCCACCGCCACGATGCGGAAGCTAGCGTTCCGGCCGGGGTTGTTCGGGTCCACCCGCACGGGAACTGCGCCGAACATCTCGGCGTTGTCGAGCGTCGGGTCGCCGCCCAGGTAGTTGGTGAACGCATCCGGGTCGGCGAGGAGCGCGGCGGCGTAGTGGACGCCGGACGCGGCGGCGGCGCGGGCCTGCGCCGCGTCGGACACGCGAACGGCCGCCCTGTGCTCCGCCGACATCGAGTCGGTGAACCGGTACGCGGCGAGGCTCAGCACCACGATCACGACCAGGACCGCGATCAGGACGTAGCCGGGGCGCTCTGTGCTGCGGTGGTGAGTGAGGATCATCGCCCGCCCCCCTTTGTGCCGCCCGGCGCACCACCGGTGCCGCCTGTCGTCCCACCCTTGGGAGTGGTCCCGCCGGTACCGCCCTTGGGTGCCGTCCCGCCGGTGGTACCGCCCTTGGGCGTTGTCCCACCCGTGCCACCGGTCGGCGTCGTGGTACCCCCAGCGGGCGGGGTCGTCGTACCGCCGGCGTCCTGCGCCGCCGGGCCTTGCTCGGTGGTAGTCGAGCCGCTCGTGATGACCGGGTCGACCAGTTCGGGGACGGTCGCGCCGGGGGCGGTGCGGACCGGGATCGTTTGCGAGACGGTACGCGACTGCGCCGCGGCCCCTGGCGCCCCGGGCCGCGAGAACGCGAGCGTCACGCGGACGGCCGCCGGGGGCGTCGGGATCGTGCCCGAGCCGCCCTCCCAGGTCTCGACCCAACTCGTGCCGTCGTAGTACTCGAACAGCACCTCGGTCACCTCGTCGGCGATCAGGCTCACGGCCTCGTTCGCCTGGTCGAAGCTGAACGTGTTGCCGACCTGGTCGGCGGTGACCCACGGCCGCTCCTGCCGGCACAGGCCGCCGGACCCCTTCCAGTAGTCGATGCGGACGAGGTCGCTCGCCCCCTGACCGCCGCCCGACGTGCCCAGCCCGCCGGGCGAGCCGAGCACGTCCGGCACCCGGCTCGCGAAGATCGTCAACTGCGTCGCGGTGCCGAGCACCCCGACCTGGAACGGGAAGTTCTGGGTGCCCCCCTGCGGGTCCATCGAAGCCGAGGACGCACCGGTCGCGGCCGGGTCGGTCGCGGCCGGGTCGGTCCCGGTGTCGTCGGTCGGGGCCGTTGTCTCGCCGGTCGTGGTGCCGCCCGTGGTCGCGCCGGTCGTCGAACCGGTCGCCGGGGTGCCGCCGGACTTCGGCGGGGCCGGCCCGAGGACGTTCGCGAGGTCGAGGCCGACCTTGTTGAACACCGCCCGCGACGTGGACTCGGCGTCCATCGCGTCGCGGCTCGCCTGCGTCTGGTTCACCGTCATGTTCATGACGACGTACAGCCCGGCCAGGATCATCGAGCCGATGACCGATGCGAGGAGCAGTTCGAGGATCGTGAAGCCGCGGCGGCGCGTGCGCGTGGTCACTGGCCACCTCCCGAGGGGTCCGGTCGAGCGGCCTCCGCGGCCGCGCCCTTCGCGGCCGGGTCGAGCACCATCTGGGCGAGGGTCAGGGTGAACGGCCGGCCCTTCAGGTCGCGGGTCACGGTCACGCTCACGAGGTACAGGTTCGTGCCCTGGAGTTCCGAGGTCACGGACCACGACCACCCGGCGTCGCTGTCCCCGAACTCGCCGCTCGCACTCTCGCTCATCGCCTCGATGCCGGTCTCGAACTCGGCGAGCTTCGCCTGGGCGAGCCGGGCACCGGTCGCGTGCAACCGGGCCTCCAACTCGTAGTCCGTCCCCATGTCGACGAGCCGCGAGATGGCCACGATCGCGATGAAGAAGATCGTCATCGCGAGCAGTACTTCGATGAGCGACAGGCCGGGCCGGCGCGACTGGCGAGTGGGGAGCGTCACTGCTGGCCCCCGGGGGTTTGGGGCACGTTCCGGCCCTGGCCCGTCAGCCCGCGGACCTGGATCACGATCGGGGCGAAGTTGTTCTGCTTGATCGTCACGGTGCAGGAGCGGGCTTCCTTCGAACTGCCGTCGGGCCGCATCGTGGCGACCGTGCTCCACTCGCTCCCGTCGGACGGCCGCTCGTCGCCCTCTTCCAGTTGCAGTTCGATGGTGGCCTCGTCGAGCGTGTCCTCGGTGACGAGCGAGCCGTAGCTCGGCGGGTCGTCGGCCGTTCCGGTGCCGAAGTTCTCGGTGTCCGGGGCGACGCGGACGCGGGCCTTGTCGCTGTGGACGGCGACCCGGAACGGCGTGCCGCGCTCCATCGCCTTCGCCCGCGCCTCGGCGAGCCGGGTGCGGAAGATGTCGGCGGCCGCCTTCTGCTTCGTGTTGCCGTAGAACCCGGCCAGCGACGGCGCGATGACCGCGCCGAGGATCACCAGCACCGCGAGAACGGCGACCATCTCGAGGAGCGTGTAGCCGGTGCGGCGCTGGCGGGGCATGGGTACGATCTCCGGGCGGGGCGAGGTCAGGCGTCGCGACTAGCGACCGGAGTTGACGTCGGGGACGACGATCTGCGGCTTGTTCGGCGGCTGGCACATGACATAAACGCGCTGAATGCTCGTGCCGTCCGACTGCGGAACTTCCTCGACCGTTGCTTGATACGTCACGCCCGGCCACGGGCTCTGGAACGCCTCCGCCCCCTGTTCGAGGAGCGGCGTCACCTCCGACGGGTCCTGCGGCCAGCGGGACTGCTGGGTGTAGAAGGTCTCGTAGGACTTCTTGATGGCGAGCATGTCGTTCTTGGCCCGGCCGACCTTGGCGTCCTCCAGGTAGCGGAACACCGAGATGCTCGCGACGCCGGCGAGGATCACGAGGATCGCCACGACAACGAGGACTTCGAGGAGGGTGAAGCCGGCCCGCCGCATGGCGCTGCGGCGGGTGGTCTGAACGGTCGTCAGCAGCATCGGAGAAGTCTCCTGGTTCGAGCGCCCGGTTCGGGCAGCGTTCCGGGTGGTGTCCTGGCCCTAAGTATATTCGCGCCGGGCGTTAACCAATCATGAGAGAGCATTCTCCTGATCGTTATCGCTATCGAAAAGCTGCGCTGCGTTCACCCGATTGAGGGCGGGCGCGACGGTTGCGGGGAGTTGGGGGAGGGGTCCCCGCAACCGATGCGAACTCTTCGCACAAGCCCCGAACTCTTCGCAAACGAGTTGAAGAGCCCCGCAATCGATCGAAACCACCTCGCGGGCAGCCAAATTCAAGCGGCCAATCTCGACCATTCAGCTTCCGGTTGAGGTGCCGCCACAAACCGGCTTGCCGAGGAAGTTTGCCCCTAACTCGGAGCCCGAATCACTACCCTACCGCACTGCCCATCTTGAAAACCGGCAGCAGCAGGCCCGCGACGATCAGCAGCGTGATGCCGGCCATCACGAGCAGCATGATCGGTTCGAGGAGCTTGACCATCAGGTCCAGGTTGCGGGCGGTGCGCTTCTCCAGGCCGTTGGCGACGTTGATGAGGACCGTTTCGAGGCTGTTCGCCTCCTCCGCGATGGTGATCATTTCCACGACGTCGCTCGGGAAGTACCCGGAGCGGCGGAGCGGGTCGGCGAGTTTCTGGCCGGCGGTCACGTTCTCGGCGCTCTTCTCGATGGCCAGCGACAGCACCTTGTTGCCGGTCGAGTCCTTCGCGATGTGCAGCGCCTTCAGGATCGGGATGCCGTTGTGGAGCATCGTCCCGAGGATGCGGCAGAACCGCGACAGGGCGAGGTTCAGGAAGATCGGCCCGAACAGCGGCAGGCGGATCTTCCATCTGTCAGCCCAGGCCCGACCGCTCCCGCGGGTCCACCGCACGAACGCGATGACCCCGACGATCCCCCCGACGATGGCGGCGATGCCCTGCCACGTCCGCAGGAAGTCGCTGAACGCCATGAGGTAGGTCGTGAGGGCCGGGAGCTCGCCCTTCTCCTTGAGCTTCTCGAAGATCTTCCCGAACTTCGGCACGAAGAAGATGATGAGGATGTTCAGCACGCAGAACCCGGCGACCGCGAGGAACATCGGGTACGCGAGCGCGCCGACCACCTTCGCCTTCAAGTCCTCCTGGTGCTCGACGAACGTCGCGATGCGCTGCAGCACCTCTTCGAGGAACCCGCCCTCCTGGCCGGCCCGGATCATGCTGATCGCGAGTTCGCCGAAGACGTGCGTGTGCTGGCCCATCGCCTGCGCGAGCCCGGTGCCGTCGGCCACCTTCCCCCGCACGTCGCGGATCACGGCCTGGAGCGTCGTGTTACTGCTCTGGCGCTCCAGGAGTTCGAGGGACCGCAGGAGCGGCACACCGGAGTGGAGCAGGTCGGCGAGCTGCGAGTACATGGTCGCGAGCTGCCGGCCCTTGACCTTCTTGGCGAAGAACCCGCCGCCCTTCCCGCCGCCGCCGAGCGGCTGGTTCCGGGCGAGGTCGATCTTCACCGGGAACAGCCCGCGGCCGTCGAGGATGAGCGCGACCTCGCGCTCGCTGTTGGCAGTGAGCGTCCCCGTGGACTTGGTCCCGGTGCGGGCCATCGCGGTGAAGTTGAAGTCTGGCATCTTCGATTGCGGAATGCGGAGTTCGGAATGCGGAATCTCAGACAATCGACAGTCTAACCCGCGGGGGCCGAATGCTTCTCGGGTCTCAGCGGCTTTTCATTCCGCACTCCGAACTCCGCACTACGAGATGTCCCCCGCGGTCGTCCGGGTCACTTCCTCGATGGTTGTGGTACCGGCGAGCACCTTCCGCCAGCCGTCCTGTCGGAGGGTGATCATGCCGGCCTTGAGCGCCTCGAGGCGGATCACGCCGGCGTTGACGCGCTGGCCGACGAGGTCGCGCATCGCGTCGTTGTTGACGAGCAGTTCGTGGATGCCGGTCCGGCCGCGGAACCCGGACTGGCGGCACGCCCGGCACCCCACCCCCTTGAGCAGCGTGCCGTCGTGGTGGGCGGCCGCGCCCATCATCTCGACCATCCCCTGCTGGATGGCGAAGTCGGCGGCGGGCTTCAGGGCGTTCGGGCGGAGCGGGAAGTCGAGCGGGAGGGTGTCCGGGTCCGGGACGTAGGTGGTCCGGCACTCGGGGCAGATGGTGCGGACGAGCCGCTGCGCCATCACCCCCTCGACCGTGCTGGAGACGAGGAACGGCTCGACCCCCATGTCGATCATGCGGGTGAACGCGCTGGCGGCGTCGTTCGTGTGGAGCGTGCTGAACACCATGTGGCCGGTGAGCGACGCCTGGATCGCCATCTCGGCGGTCTCGAGGTCGCGGATCTCGCCGACGAGGATCACGTCCGGGTCGTGCCGCAGGATCGACCGCAGCGCCGCGGCGAACGTGAGCCCGATCTTCGCGTGCGTCTGGATCTGGCTGATGCCGTCCTGGTGGTACTCGACCGGGTCCTCGACCGTGATGATCTTGGTGACCTCGTCCTTGATCTCGTTGAGCGCCGAGTAGAGCGTGGTGGACTTGCCCGAGCCGGTCGGGCCGGTGACGAGGACGATGCCGTGCGGGCGGTCGATGAGCTGCTTGAACGTGCTGTGGACGTCCGGGAGCATCCCGCAACTGGACAGGTTGAACTTCATCCGGCCCTTGTCGAGGAGCCGCATGACGATCCCCTCGCCGTGGGTCATCGGGATGATCGACACGCGGACGTCGATCTCGCGGCCCTGCACCTTCATCTTGATGCGGCCGTCCTGCGGGAGCCGCTTCTCGGCGATGTTGAGCCGGGCCATGATCTTGATGCGGCTGATGATCGCGGCCTGGAACCGGTTGATCTCCGGGGGCAGGTTCTGGAGTTGGAGCAGGCCGTCGATCCGGTACCGGATGCGGATGCCCTTCTCCTCGCACTCGACGTGGATGTCGGACGCCCGCTCGTTGGCCGCTTCGACGAGGATCTGGTTCACGAGCCGGACGACCGAGGCCTCCTGGGCCTGCTTCGCGAGTTCCGAGTCGTCGGCCTCGATCCCCTCGAGGAACTCGATGTCGTCCTGGCCCTTGGCCTCCTCCGCGAGCGCCGCGACGGTGTCGCCGCCGACGCCGAAGTGCTGCTTGATGAGCCGGCTGATCTCGCGGTTCGGGGCCAGCACCGGCATGACGTGCAGGCCGGTGAGCGTCTGGAGCTCGTCGATCGCGTAGGCGTCGAACGGGTCACCGGTGGCGACGACGAGGGTGCCGTTGTGCCGCGACACCGGCATCAGGTTCTTGCGGTGGACGAGCTTCTGCGGCATCGCCGCGAGGACGCTCGGGTCGATGGTGGCGCGGGAGAGGTCGACGAGTTCGAGGCCGAACACCTCGGCGAGCACGGGCAGGAGCGCGTCCTCGCGGACGAACCCCTTGTCGATGAGCACCTGGTGCGGGGGGTACTCGGGTGCGTTGCGGATGGCGTCGGCGGCCCGGGTGCGGTCCGCGTCGAGCAGGAGACCGCGGGCGGAGAGCGTTTCGAGCAACTGCATGGCGACCCCGTGTGCCTGGACATACCCGCGGGGGGCCGCGAAGGTTTCGCGCGCCGTCTCGTGTGAGCCTAAACGATTCTAGTTCCTCAGAAATGAGAATGTGCTGAAACGGGGCAAACGGTGCGGCCGCGCCGCCCGCACGAACGCTACCGGCAAAGTAGTAGGCACACTCCGTGTGCCGTTCGACGCTCGTCGTTCCGACGGCACACGGAGTGTGCCTACTACTTTGTGCCGTTCGACGGACTCGGCCGGCGTGGAACGCCGTTCGGATTTCGGGTAGATTGTGGCCACAGGAGGCCGACGGCGGATCTCCGCGTTCAGGATGTGTGGAGCGGTCGCATGGACACGGTCATCGTCACCGGCGAGCAGCAAATCGACATCCCCGCGTGGGTGGTGGACTTCGAGTCGTTCCGCCGCTGGTTGGAGTCGGAGGAGTTCCCCGAGCAAGGAAAGGTCTGTTTCATCCACGGCAAGGTATGGGTGGACCTGAGCATGGAAGAGTTCCTCAGTCACAACATGCTGCGCACGGAAATCGGGGCGGTCCTCCACACGCTGATGAGGCAGACCAAATTCGGGCGGTTCGTGAGCGAGGGGATGCGCTACGTCCACGCCGAAACGGAACTCTCGACCGAGCCGGACGGCATGGTCATCTCGGACGCGGCGCTGCGCGACGGGCGGGTTCACCTCGTGGGCGGGAAGAAGGGCGACCAGACGCAGGTCGTCGGCTCGCCGGACATCGTCATCGAGGTCGTCAGTCGCAGTTCGGAGGTGAAAGACGCGGAGTGGGCCATGGCCGCGTACTTCGATGCCGGCATCACCGAGTACTGGGTGATCGACGGCCGCGACGAGGACGACTTGCGGTTCGACATCTTCAAGCGGAGTAAGAAAGAGTTCACGGCCGCACGCAAACAGGGCGGGTGGGTGAAGTCCGCCGTTCTGGAGCGGTCGTTCCGCCTCGTGCTCGCCGACGGTGAAAGACCGGAGTTTACGCTCGAAGTTCGCTAACCCCTCGCCACGGTGCCGCGTGCCACTGCTGTTCTCTCTCACGCTCTTCTGTAGCGCGTTCCTGCTGTTCCAGGTCCAGCCGATGGTCGGCAAGATGCTGCTGCCCAAGCTCGGCGGCACGCCCGCGGTCTGGAACACGTGCATGGTGTTCTTCCAGGCCGCCCTCCTACTGGGGTACGCCTACTCGCACGCGCTCTCGACGTGGCTCGGCAGCCGCCGCGGGTCCGTCGTTCACCTCGGGGTCATGCTCGTGCCGGCGCTCGTGCTACCGATCGCCATCGGCGACGACGCCTTCCGCTCGGCCGCCGCGAGCAACCACCCGGTTCTGGTGATCCTCGGCCAGCTCAGCCTCGGCGTCGGGCTGCCGTTCTTCGTCCTCTCGACGACCGCGCCGCTGCTCCAGCGGTGGTTCAGCGACACCGGGCACCCGTCCGCCCGCGACCCGTACTTCCTGTACGCCGCGAGCAACGTCGGCAGCATGGTCGCGCTGCTCGGCTACCCGCTCGTGGTCGAACCGGTCCTGCCGCTCGACGTGCAGAGCTGGTACTGGATGTGGGGCTACGCCGTGTTCGCCGCAATGGTGGCCGCGTGCGCCGCGACGCTGTGGCGGAACCGAAGGCCCGCCCCCGAGGCGAGTGCCGCGGCGGAACCGGAGCGCGCCGCCGACCCGCTGAATTGGCCGCGGCGGCTGTGGTGGGTGTTCCTGTCGTTCGTGCCGTCGAGCCTGCTGCTCGGCTGCACGACGTACATCTCGACCGACCTCGCGCCGATCCCGCTCCTGTGGGTGGTGCCGCTCGCGCTGTACCTGCTCACCTTCATCCTCGTGTTCGCCAAGCGGCCGCCGATCCCGCACCGGCTCGCCAGCCGCGTGCTGCCGATCGCGGTGCTGGCGCTCGTCCTGCAGGTGCTGATGGTCGCGACGCAGTTCCGCGGGCTGCCGTTCTGGGTGCTGCCGCTGATCCACCTGTTCACGTTCTTCGTCGTCGCGCTGGTCGGCCACGGGGAGCTCGCGAAGGACCGGCCCGCCCCCGTTCACCTCACCGAGTTCTACCTGTGGATGTCGGTCGGCGGCGTGCTGGGAGGGGTGTTCAACGCGCTCGTCGCGCCGGTCGTGTTCCAGCACACCGGGCTGACCGAGTACCCGCTCGCGCTCGTGCTCGGGTGCCTGCTGCGGCCGCGGGGGAGGAACGCCGACGGCACCCCGCACCGGACGAACGTCTGGGACGTGATTCTGCCGGCGGCGCTGTGCGCCGGCACCGTCGGCCTCCTGCTGCTCACCCGTGCCCTCGACATGGAGCCCGGCCCGGCCCGCAACGCCATCGCGTTCGGGCTCCCGTGCGTCATCGCCTTCACGTTCGTCGACCGGGTGCCGCGGTACGCGCTCGCCGTGGCGGCACTGTTCGTCGCCGGGGCGCTGAACACGAACCAGGACCGGCTCACCCTGGAGCGGAACTTCTTCGGGGTCGTCGCGGTCGTGAACGCGAAGTCCGAGGACGACGGCTCGCACTTCCGCCAGATGATCCACGGGAACACGCTGCACGGGCAGATGCGGGGGGACGCGACCGACGCCGACGGCCGGCACGAACCGCTGACGTACTACTACCGCACCGGCCCCGTGGGCACCGCGATGCTCGCGTGGCAGAAGTCCCGGCCGCCCGGCGCGTCGGTCGGCGTGATCGGCCTCGGCACCGGCTCGCTCGCGTACTACGCCCGCCCCGGCGACGCGTGGACCTTCTACGAGATCGACCCGACCGTCGAGCGGCTCGCGGGCGACCCGCGGTACTTCTCGTTCCTGGCCGAGTGCCGGGCCTCCGACTCGCGGGTCGTCCTCGGCGACGCCTACCTGCGGTTGCAGGAGGTGCCGCCCGGCACGTACGACTTCCTCGTGCTCGATGCGTTCAGCTCCGACTCGATCCCGGTCCACCTGCTCACCCGCGAGGCGCTCGCGCTGTACCGCTCGCGGATGAAGCCGGGCGGCGTGATGGCGTTCCACATCTCGAACCGCTACCTGAACCTCCGGCCCATCCTCGCGAAGCTCGCCGAGGACGCGGGCATGGAGGTCCGCGGGTGGCGCGACATGGCGAGCGACGAGGAGAAGAAGCAGGGCAAGAGCGAGTCGGAGTGGGCCGTCCTCGCCGACCGCGAGGCCGACCTCGCGCCGATCCTGCGGCCCCGCGGCCCCGACGCGATCCCCGACCCGCGGTGGGAGAAGATGACGTCGCAGCCCAACACCCCGCTGTGGACCAACAACTTCTCGAACCTGCTCAGCGCGTTCCTCCACGACTGACACCAGATCTGCTGGATTCGTTTCTGTCTGGTGGGGCAGGCATTCTTGCCTGCCTCCAGTCGCGTCGGGAGGCAGGCAAGAATGCCTGCCCCACCAGGGCCAACTGATCCACGCGACCGGTATGACCGGTGCGCTCGCCTTGGAGCGCGAGCGGCACCGGTGGTAAACTGCGGCGAAGGAGGGAGCCATGTCCACGGTGCTTTCGCAGGAGTACGGCAAGATTCACATCCCCGAGGGGCTCACGACCCTGGCGGCGTTCCTCGACTGGCTCGACACCACCGAGTTGCCGGAGAAGCTGCCGATCCGCTTCCACAAGGGCGAAGTGTGGGTGGACCTCATGGAAGAGATGTTCTCGCACAGCCGCGTCAAGTCGGCCCTGGGGATCACGCTCGGGGCACTCATCGAGAACGCCGATCTCGGAATGTACGTGCCCGACGGGATGCTCCTGACCAATGAGTATGCGGAACTCGCGACGGTGCCGGACGCGATGTTCCTCTCGAACGCCGCGCTGAAGGCCGGGCGGGTGCGGTTCTCGGCCGGGAAGACGCGCGGAGCCGTTGCGACGCGGGTCGTCGGCACACCCGACATCGCCGTCGAGATCGTGAGCCCGAGTTCCGAGGGCGTCGATTCCGAGTGGCTGATGGCCGCGTACCACAACGCCGGCGTGCCCGAGTACTGGGTCATCGACGCGCGCGACAAGGCCGAGGTGCGGTTCGACATCTACAAGCGGAAGCCGAAGGAGTACGCCGCGGCCCCGCGGCGCGCCGGGTGGGTCAAGTCCGCGGTGCTCGACCGCTCGTTCCGGCTCGTCCGGACCGCGGGAACGAGCGGCACGGCCCGGTTCACGCTGGAGGTGCGGTGACGGCCGCGCGCCCCCAGCGGGCGCGGCGCAGCAGCGCCCGCAGGCGCGCCACCAACTCCTGCGCGTCGGGCAGCTTGATGAGGTAGTCGTCGGCCCCGGCGTCGAGCGCCTCGGCCTTCGTGAAGGGGTCGTCGATGCTCGACATCATCACGATCGGCACCGTCGCGGTCCCGGGGTTGTCGCGGAGCCGGCGGATCACCTCCAGCCCGCCCACGCCGGGCATCACCATGTCCACGATCACCGCCGCCGGCAACGCCGCCCCTACCTCGGCCACGGCCCGGCACGGGTCCTGGCAGTAGTGCATCGCGAACTCGGGGGCGGTCGCGAGCAGCCGCCGCATCGCCGCGGCCATCAGGGGCTGATCGTCGATGAGTAGGATCGGGATCGGGGCGGTGGACATGCCTGCCTCGGAACGCGGCGCGTGGGTGGGGTCCCGCAATCATACAACGGCACACATGGACTTCTCCACCATCCTCGACGAGTCGGCCCGGAAGTTCGGCGACCGGGTCGCCCTGACCGCGGCCGGCGAGTCGCTCGCGTTCGCGGACCTGGCCGACCGCGTTGCTCGGCTCGCGGGCGGCCTCGCGGCCCTCGGCCTTTCCCCCGGCGACCGCCTCGCCACGCTGGTCCCGAACGGCTTCGACCTCGTCGCGACGCTCCTCGCGGCCGCACGCGCCGAGCTGATCTCCGTGCCCCTTCCCCCGCGGTTCGCGCCGCCGCAGATCGGTTACGCGCTGCGGCACAGCGCGGCGCGCGCGCTGGTGACCACGCCCGCCCTGCTCGCGAACGTCCCGGCGGACGCCCGCGCGTCGCTCGATGTCACCGTGGCGACCGGCGACGCGCCCGACACCACTCTCCTTGCCGATTTGCTGAAGGGCCCGCCGGCTCCCCCGGTCCGGAGCGCCGCGGACCCCATCGGCCTGCTGATGTACACGTCCGGCACGACGAGCCGGCCGAAGGGGGTCGCGCACTCGCAGCGCCGCATGGCCCGCCGCGTGGACCTTTTCGTCGGCGAGATGGGCCTGACAGCCGCGGAAGCCACCCTCGCGGTCGCCGACGCCGGCCGCCCCGCGGTGCTTCTGGGCCAGGTGCTGCCCATGCTCCGGGTCGGCGGCCGCACGCACCTCCTCCCCCGGCCCGACCCCGCCTTGTTCTGGGCGCAGTACGCGGCCGCGCGCCCGACCTACCTGTTCACCCCGCCGGGGGTCGCGTTCGACCTGCTCGACCACGCCGCGGCGAGGGGCGCCGACCACGCCGCACTTCGCGCGTGGGTGACCGGCGGCGACAAGGCCCCCCCCGCCTTGCACCGCCGCATGGCCGAGGTCGTCGGCCGACCGCTCCTCGAAATGTGCGGGATGACCGAGACCGGGTTCTACGCGATCAACCCGCCGGGCGGCCCGATCAAGGTCGGCTCGATCGGGCTGGCGATGCGCGGCGTCGCCGTGCGGTTGGTCGCCCCCGACGGCAACGACGTTCCCCCGGGCGAGATCGGGCACATCGTCGTCCGCACCCCGGACACGATGGTCGGCTACTGGAACGACACGCTCCAGACCCACCGCGTCCTGCGCGACGGGTGGCTCGACACCGGCGACCTCGCACGGGCCGACGACGACGGCTACCTGTGGTTCGTGTGCCGCGACAAGGACATGATCTGCCGCGGCGGGTCGAAGGTGGCCCCGGCGATGGTCGAAGAGGTTCTCGCGGCGCACCCGGCGGTCGCCGCGGTCGCGGTCGTCGGCGTCTCGGACCCGCGGTACGGTCAGGTGCCGTTCGCGTTCTACCGCACCCGCCACGACGCCCCCGACCCGGAGAGCGACGCCCTCCGCGCCTGGGTCGCGGCCCGCCTCGACGCGCCGTCGGTTCCCGCGGGGTTCGCGAAGCTCGACCACTGGCCCGTCACCGACCAGGGGAAGCTCGACCGCTCGCGGCTCGTGTGGATGGCCGAGGCCGGCGGGTGCGAGATATGAAACCGCTTGGGTGTCCGGGAGGTGAGGTTCTACCCGTCTGGGGAGCAAGTTGAGGGGTACTTCCGGCTTCGCCCTCTCCCCTTGCGGGAGAGGGCAGCGAGGCTTTGCGAGCGGGTGAGGGGTCAAGCGGCAATATCTCGGAAGGTTCACCCCCTCACCCGGCCGCGAAGCGCGGCCACCCTCTCCCGTAAGGGAGAGGGCCAGAACCAAGACCCCAGCCGCCTCGGTTGCAACGGGTAAAACTCCAACTCCCCTTGTGTCCGTGGCGAGCCGCGAGCGTCAGCGACCGGAGTTCCGCACGCAACTCCGGTCGCTGACGCTCCCGGCTCGCCGTGCCGCTGGGTTTATCTCGAATGTCGAAGGCGAACGCAGCGATTTCGCTTCTAAGCCGCTTCCAATTTTCCACTTGCGACGCACCCGTCCGTCCCCACCGCCTCTCAAAACCCGGGTGCCTGTCTCGGAAAAGCGACTGGCGAGCCGCTTACGTTCGCGCCACGCCAGAATCTGACCCCAGCAATACGGTTTGACTGGACAGGTACAATTCGCGAAACGGCCGCTGCCTCGACCAAGTACCCGCCCTTGCTTGAATCCGTCAGGAGGCCCATCGTGGACGCCCACGCTCTCGGGGAACTCACCGCCCGCCTCCGCGACCGCGTTGCGGCCGTTCGGGGGAAGCGGCACGACGCCGGCAGCCTGATGCCCGACGAAGCCGAACTCGTTCGCGAGCTGGCCGCGCTCGCCGCCGAGTGCCCGCCGGACACCGAGCCGCTCGCGTTCTGGGTCGTCGTCGGACTCTTCCTCTACGGGAAGCCGAACGCGCCCCTCTGCCCCGCCCGCGTCGCCCACGCCACGGCCTATGCGACCCGGTGGCAGCGCCGCGGCGGCGCGATCGTGTTCCGCGACGGCGGGCTGCTCCAGCTCGTGTTCCTCTACGGCCTCGGCGTGCGGCGGCCGGCCGGGGCGGTGGGGGACGAATCGCTCGAGCAGGCCGCGGTCTGGGGCGCGGCCCCGTGGCCGGGCGCGCTGCTCGCGCTGCGGCGGTTCCTGGTCGGCCTCGCGGTGTGGCTCGTCACCGGCCTGCGGCGGCTTGGGTTCCGCGACGTGGACCTGCTCGGCGAGTTCGCCGGGAGCCGCAGCAGCCGCCCGGCCGACGCCTTCGGCCGGAGCCTCGCGGACCACACGGTCGGCGTGCTGCTCGGGCACACCCGGTGCCTGTGCGCCGAACTGTTCCGCGACGCGAACCCCGGCAGCCCGGCCGGGTGCGCCGAGCACCGCCACGAGCAGCGGCACCTGCTCACCGGCTACCTCGACGGCCACTGGCCCGCCGGCCGCAACTACGCCTCGCAGCCGTTCCCGCTCACCGAGCACGTGTTCCGCGCCGCGTGCGGGGGCCAGCCCACGCGGCCCCGCGCCCTGGAAGAGGGCATCTGGTTCTCGCTCATCCGGGCCACCAGCGCGTCGCTGGTCGTGCTGAAGGTGCTGGTGTGCGAGACGTGCCGGAACCACCTGTCGCGGCTCGATGAGTGCGGCACGTGCGGGACCGCGTGGCCGCGGAACCGCATCATCGACTGGCTCGCGACCGAGGACGACGAGCGGTTCCGCCCGGCCGAGGGGAAGGAGTGCCGGCGGTGCGGCCGGCTCGCTCCGGTCGGGCAGGCGGCGTGCGCGTGCGGGTCCGCCGGCGTCGGCTTCACCCGCGTCATCAAGGGGACCGGACAGGTCGCGTGCGTGGCGTGCGACAAGCGGCTCCCGCGGACGCTGCACGCCTGCCCGCACGCCCCGTGCCTGAACGCCGACTACGGCGGGGTGACGCACTTCCACCTGCGGCTCGACGAGGCCAGCGTCGAGACGGTCCCGGTCTGCTCCGGCCCGCACCGCGGTAGCGGCGTGTTCCGCCGGCCGATCCCGCGGAAGGTCGAACTCGCCGACGGGTTCGCGGACCCGCACGCCGAGTCGCCCGACGGCCCGGCCTCGACGCGCGCCGCGGACATGACGCAGACACCGCTGCCGCTCGCCCTTCAGGATGCGCGGCGGCCGGTCGTCGAGATCGCGGTCGAACCGGCCGATTCCCTTCTCGCCCCCACCGTCGCCCGCACCAAGATGTCCGCCGCCCTCGCCCTGGGGAGGGAGTCATGAACCGGGCCACCACCCACTCTCCGACCGTGGCCGAACGCGCACGGGCCGTTCTCGACGGCCTGTCCCTGGTCGCCGGTGAGCCGTTCTACGCCGCGGCCGACGGGGTCGTCGTGACCGGCGCGCCGCTCCCGGCCGCCGAGGCCGCGGTGTGCGGGGCCGACCACGAGGTCACCATCTCGACCGGGTTCCCGCCCGACCCGGCAACCGCCGGCATCACGGTCTGGGTGCAGCGCCGCGGGCCGACCGGCGGCCAACTCGAACGGGTCGGCGAGACCGACCGGTTCGGCACCGTGCTGTTCCGGGCAGGTGCAGCGGGGACCGAGTACCGGCTGACTGCGAGCCGCGGGTCCGGGGTCCGGCCGCTACCCCCCGAAGCCGCTGCGATCCTGCCGTTCCCGCCGGCCGCGAAGCCGGCGTGCCCCGTGTGCAACGGGCCGGCGATGGGGTGGGTCGCGAAGGTCGCCGGGCTGCGGGCCGGGCTCGCGGCGGGGCACCCGGTGTGCCGCGGGCACCTGACCGGCCCCGACAGCGTGATCCTCGCCGCGGCGCACGACGGGTGGCAGCGGAACGCCCCCGAGGTGTTCGCCGCCTGCACGGAGTTGCTCGGCGACCTGCTCGACGAGCACGACCCCGCGCACCGCGGGTTCCTCGCGCTCTACCCGGCCGAGGAACAGGCGCTGGCGTTCAACGAGGTCGCCGGCGTCCTCTCCACGGTGATCGCCGTAGGGTACGTCCTCGCCCGGCGGCCCGGTCGGGCCGCCGCAGCGGGACACGCCGCCGCGGTCCACCTCCAGTCGGTCGTGCGGGCCGGGTGGTCGGCGTCGCGCCCGGCACCCGCCCGCGAGGCCGGGCCCCCGCAGCCGGTCGAGAGCCTCCTCTCGCGGCTCGCGACGCGGCTCCGCCGGGGCTGGGCGGACGGGTTCCTGGAGTTCCGCCGACTGTGCGCCGCGATCACCCGCGAAGACGCCGTGCGGCCCGAGAGCGTGTGACCGCGGATCGCCTGGATTCGTTTCTGTCTGGTGGGGCAGGCATTCTTGCCTGCCTCCAGAGGCGGTTGGAGACAGGCAAGAATGCCTGCCCCACCGGAGCGACGTCGGGCCAAAAGCCGACAGTTCGCTCCCCACTTCCCGTTCCCCGGACGGTTGCTCGCACAATTGGCATCCCGCGTGCAACCGTTCCAGGCACCCGGCACCACGCTCTTTCCGCGCACGGTGTGCGCGCCGGGGTGCCGGTTCCCCCAATTTCAACAGGACTCGCAAATGGCCACGACTGTGAACGATGCCGCCGAACGGCACGACTTCGCGCCCGACATCCTGGGCGTCAAGAGCCGGGTGTCCTGGTCCGCCATCTTCGGGGGCACGGTGATCGCCCTCGCGACGTACATCGTCCTCACCATGCTCCTCGGCGCGATCGGCATCACGCTGACCGACGCGGGGGTGCGGGGCAACGCCGTGGGCACGGGCGTGCTGGTGGCGATGATCGTGACGATGGTCGTCGCGCTGTTCCTCGGCGGCTGGGTGTCGTCGCAACTGACGGCCGGCGAGAACCGCCAGGAGGCCGCGATCTACGGGCTGCTGACGTGGGCCGCCGTGACCGGCGCGACCCTGATGCTCGTGAGCATGGGCGTCCGCGGCGGGTACTTCGCGATCGTCGGCGGGTCGATGGTGGCCCAGAACAGTGACCGGGGCGCGTCGTGGGAGGAGACCGCCCGGCAGGCCGGCGTGCCGCAGCAGCAGATCGACTCGGCCAAGGCCGCGGTCGACCCGAACCGCGTGCGGGCCGAGCTGAACGACCCGGCCAACCAGGAGCGGGCGATGAACGCCGCCGTGACCTCGTCGTGGGTCGCCCTCGTGGCCACGATGCTCTCGATGGCCGCCGCGGTGACCGGCGCCATGGCGGGCCGCGGGGCCGCGTTCCGGCTGTTCCCGGCGGGAACTGGCGCGGGGATCCGCCGCAGCTCGAGCGGCCCGCAGCTCATCGTCCCGAACGCCTGATGCCCCGGACCACGCCGGTGGTGGGGAACCCGGATTCCCCACCACCGGCGAACCACCGCACAGGTCGCGCGG